>CAYIUM010000059.1:0-4156 GCA_964366675.1 uncultured Candidatus Saccharibacteria bacterium | reverse complement strand
ATGTCTCTAAACGAATTAGAAAAAATAAAAAGTGAATTTTCCCGATTGTCCCTGCATCCTACTTATCTGGAACATGAAGCAGTAACAACCAGCGAGGAAGCGGCAAAAACCAGAGGGTTAAAGCTCAAACAAGGGATCAAGGCTCTTTTGTTTACCAATGGAAAAAATGATTGGGCCATTGTCAATATGCCGGCCGATCAGAAGGCCGACTTAAAGAAAATTTGTTTGAAATTAGGATGGTCCAGAACCAGCATCAGAATGGCGACCAAAGAGAAAGTGGAAGAAATGACCGGTTGTGAAATAGGCTCTGTTCCCCCTTTTGGACACAAAACTTTAATTCCTATCTTGGTTGACAGGCTTGTGTTTGACAACAAAGAAAGCGCTTTTACCATAGGATTGAGAACTAATTCCGTAAAAATAAAAACGAAAGAAATGAAAGACCTTTTTGAAGATATCGGCGCCCAAGAGGGTGACTTTGTAGAATAGTTTAAATTTTCTATGGTTAGTTAGAGGCCATTGTTTTGTTTCAACATTTCCAAAACCTCGGATTTTACGGCCAAGTTGGTTAACTTCAGCGCCAGACCAGGCAATTCTTCCTTTTTATCAAATAACAAAGCGGCGTTAAATTTATACTCATCATCTTTTTTGATTAAAGAAATAATAGTCAATATTTTTTTCTTGCCCTTGTTGAGAGTTAAAACTTTGTCAACAAATTCTCTTTTTGAACCTTTAAAGGTAGCAGTAAAACTTACCATGGATTTGGAAACTATGTTATTTTCGGTTAGAAAAACATAAGCTGTCATTCCGGTAGTCCGAAAATTACTATCGATAATATAAAATTTACCTTCCGAATCAATCAAGACATCGAAACCGCCTATTCCATACCAGCCCATTGCCTGTATTTTTGGTAAAATTTTCTTATCGATTATGGCTCTTATCTGTTCGATTTTTTCGTCCCATTCTTTTTTGAATATGAATCCTCCCAAAAATACACCCTCAGGGGTGGTAATTTGATGATTATAGCCGATTATATGTGGCTGAAAAAAGAGAGGCTTATTGAAAGGTATGCCAAATTGAAAACCTATATTGTGAACATAAGGAATGTATTTTTCTATAAAAATACCACCTTTTATGTTTTTTAAACCAATCTTGGCTTGTTTTAAATCTTCAAAATTTTTACATAACCTAACCCCATCGCCCGTGGAAGAAGAGGATACCTTTACCACGCAAGGCAAAGGCGTATCAACTTTAGAGTCAAAAAATTCCTTGCCATTCACAAACCGCGCATACCTCTGCGGCAATAATGTATGATCAACATACTCTTCGAGATTTTTTTTATCGTTCAGCCAAATGCTTAGTTTGGGGTCAATTTGATAATCATCCATCAGCCGATCGTCCAAAATCGGTTGCGCCATTATCAAATTCCCGGGAGAAGTCTGCCTAACTAAGGCTTCTGTGATTAATTCATTTCTTTGATTCCCCAAGACTCGTTCGTCAATATTGTCGGGCAAAACTATAATCCGTTCTGTCGGTATAAAAGAAAGATCAGAATTCTCTTCGAGTAAGTCCAATAACTTGTCTTTTAGAGTGCTTTTGTAAACAACAATTTTCACATTCTCCCCCGCGCAAACTAAAAGACGGGCCGATATCAGCTCTTCGTCGACAGGATTGCCATTGTTGAAATGGTAAAAAGTATCTCCTATGGGATAGGAGTAGAAATATTGAGTGTTTTTGGGAAAATAGTCTGATAAAGTAAGCATAATCTGCGCGTTTGGGCAGAACCGAATACTACCTCATTTTTGATCAAAAATCAATTCAATTTCTGCCTCTTCAAGACGCTGGAGAAAAATGGAATTACTATTCGGGTAGGCAAAGACAAGAAAAGCGCGGCAAAATGGTATTTGCGCAACCAAAAAGAAGTTGAGCCTTTCCTTGAGTGGCTCCTCTCCCTAAATTCTTAGACGTCTACCCAAAAACGCATATACTCTTTTCCGTAGACAAAAAGAAAAAGCTATAATATAATTATTTGAGGAAATCAAAACCCATGAAAGGAGAAATTATTTACAAGATCCTAGACTTTTTGGAGGACACAAGCATGGACACCGTGAATTTTTTTGCTGCTTTTATAAAAGCGGGTTATGGTGCCACACATGGGAAAATAGATCGCGAATATAAAAAATATGGAGAAAAAACACACTCGCGTCACATCGAGCGGGAAAAAAGGAGAAATTTACAGAAATATATTTCCAAATTAAAAAGCCAGGGTTTGATTGCAGAAAGTTCTTCTAACCAGATTATATTATCGAGAAAAGGCGAGGAAAAACTCGAGACGCTTAGGAAAAATAAAATATTGGATAAAAATTCATACCAAAAAAATCCTGGGGATAAAGTGATTATAGTGAGTTACGATTTGCCGACGGCTTTCAATAAGGAAAGGGATACATTGAGGGATATTTTAAAAGTGCTCGGTTTCCAGATGATCCACAAAAGCGTATGGGTGGGAAAAATAAAAATACCGAAAAAGTTCGTGCTGGCAGTGGAAAAACTTGGAATCCTGAAATTCATAGAAATTTTAGAAGTGAGCAAAAACGGAACTCTCAACCATATAATAAAGTAGCGAGCGAACTACAGAAAAGAAAAATAGTCTGTCTGCGACGAAAAACTAGTGTCTACCAAAAAACGCATATACTCTTTTCCGTAGACAATGAAAAAACCAAAATTACTTTTCCTTCTTCCCAACGCAGGATTTCATAAAAGCGACGAAAAGCGGATGCGGATTCATCGGGCGGGATTTGAATTCCGGATGGAATTGGGTTCCTAGATAGAATGGGTGAACAGCCTTGGGTAGTTCAGCTATTTCCATCAAAACTCCATCTGGAGATCTGCCGGAAAACACCAAACCAGCTTTTTCCAACTCCGCAATATATTTTGGGTTAACTTCGTAACGATGACGATGTCTTTCTGAGATTGCCGAAGATCCGTAAGCAACGCCAGCTATACTACCCTTTTTTAAATTTGCAGGGTACGCACCTAAACGCATTGTCCCGCCATAATTTTTATTTTTTATTTTGTCTACTTGGTCAACCATGGTAGCAATCACAGGATGCGCAGTATTCAAATCTATTTCTGTAGAGTTGGCGCCCTCGAGCCCTAAAACACTGCGAGCATAAGCAATCGTTAAAAGTTGCATACCAAAACATAATCCAAAATATGGAATTTTTTTCTTGCGAGCATAATCCGCCGCTAAAATCATCCCTTCCGTGCCACGTTTACCAAACCCCCCAGGAACAATGATGCCATCCAGCCCATCAAGTTCCTTAAGCTGTTTAGGATCTTTTTCATATTTTTCCGAATCAAGCCATAAAATATTGGGTTTATAGTTCTCTGCCCAAGCTGCATGATTAATTGATTCTATGACAGAAATATAAGTATCTTTGCATGATTTGAAATTAAAATATTTGCCGACAATACCTATTTTTACTTCTTTTTCAATTTTTTTTATTTTAGCGGCAAGAGCCGTCCAGTCAGCCAAGTCTTTTTTGCGAGTGGGCAGACCCATCGCTTTGAGCAGGACAGCGCCTAAATTTTCTTTTTCAAAATTGACCGGCGCATCGTAAATAGAGTAAATATCCGGCGCAGAGATTATCCTCTCGATAGGCAAACTGCATACATTGCTGATAGTTTTTTGATATCCGGAGTCGCAGGTTTATCCGCTCGGCAAATAACAAAATCCGGATTAAGACCAACAGAATGCAAATCAATAACAGCGCGCTGTGTCGGCTTGGATTTCTGCTCGCCGAGCAAGGCGGGCGTTGGAAGATAACTTATTAAAACAAACAAAACATCCGCTGGATTTTTCGACTTCATCATTCGCGCGGCTTCGAGAAAAGGCAGGAGCTGGTACTCGCCCACCGTACCGCCATATTCAATGACGGTGACATCCGACTGGTTTTTCTTTTGGCAGACTTCAACGCGCCTGATGATTTCTTTCGGTATATCCGGATATACTTCCACATCTTCCCCCTCGTATTCTAAATTTCGCTCGCGTTTTATGACTTCCGCGTATATCTGACCGGTAGTAATATAATGGTCGCGCGTGCTTGTTTGATTCGTAAAACGCTCGTAATTGCCTAGATCCTGATCAGCTTCTATCCCG
>CAYIUM010000058.1:3046-4200 GCA_964366675.1 uncultured Candidatus Saccharibacteria bacterium | reverse complement strand
TGAAAGGTCCGCCACTCATTGAGTATGGAAAAAATTGTCCGTATTCTCCCCTCTTTTTCATATCTTCAATAATCTTTGTCCTGAGTTTGTCGAAGGATTCTTTCGTGTACTGCTTGTTTAAAATGCAATATTTCTTTTTCTTCAATCCTACGCAACCAAAACAGTACTCGCACTCAATACACAAATCCAGATATTCGGAGTACCTTGACGAATACCAAGCTGAATATTTAAGAGCATATCCCCCAATACAAGCAGCACAATTACCTATTAGTTCAGAATACCAGCAACCATTAGCATCAATATCTGATTTTTGTTCCATTCCTCGAATGCAATTATAGCAATCTTCAGAATCATTTATTGTGTTGCAATTGTGACAATTTTTAACGTCCAATAAATAATTTCCACTCGAATTATATGTCTTTAGATTAAAATTTTCTCTATGAACGACTTCTCTTTGCGCTATTTCTTCAAAACGATTCTTTAAATTCTGAATAGACTGATATGAACCGAGATGGAATGATTTCAATTTTTCTTCATATTCTTCTTTTGTATACTGGATATTTTCTATGCAATGAGATTTATTACGAAGATTCCAACACATAAAACAATTCTGACAATTTCGGCAATCGTATAGAAAATAAGAGTCTATGCAGTCACGGGAATGCCTAGAATAAAAAAGTTTATAGGAATGATGGCAATCTCCACAGTTGTAGATCTTTTCGCAATTGAAACAAACCGTAACATCAATGGAATTTTTAACGTCTATATTGCGATATGAATAAAGTAAATCTTCACATCTTTCCATTGAACGAGCTAAATAACAATTTTTAGAATTCCAAACATCATCGCACCAATCGCATTTTGTATTTTTCGTGCCATTTTGATGCGGGTGTGGAACTTTTTCTTGAAGTTCTTGTAATTGATCGAGGAAAGACCGTTTAGGATCGTAATCTCGCCCGTAACTCATTGCATTCCATTTATCGCTATGCCATTCGGTGAGAGTATATATGGGATATCTAGTTTTTTCCGGCAAGACTGTGATCAAATTTTCTCCAGAAAGATCAGACTTACTTTTGCGAAATTTTCCGAACATCCAAAAAGACAAGTGTAATTTTACTCGACAGAAAAAGCACAGTGTCTGCAATTCGATGCCT
>CAYIUM010000058.1:0-3036 GCA_964366675.1 uncultured Candidatus Saccharibacteria bacterium | reverse complement strand
AAATTCTTCTTCTGAATTTGTGAAGTTTTGCTGGCAATGCTCGCAGATTCTATTTTCCAGATTCTTTAAACTCATATACATTTACCCTAGCTGGACGCATCACCCGCTCGCCCAATTTATATCCTTTTTGCACGACACTGGAAACCGTGTGATCAAGTTCTTTTTTATCTATCGGCATCAATTCTATGGAATGATGAATGTTGGCATCAAACTTTTCTCCTACAGCGCCTATTTCTTTTACTCCATATTCTTCAAAAATGGCATTTAGCTGTCCATAAATATATTCCACGCCTTTTTTCCAATTTTCATCCACTTTGTCCCAAGCTTCCTTGTTGGCAAAAGCCATGTTAAAACTATCCAACACGGAAAGAAAACGCGTTAAAATTCTTTCACGCATTGCTTCAGAAAAACTAGCCCTTCGATCATCCTCTCCTTTTTTATAATTGACAAAATCCGCTCGTTCTTTCTGCCAACCAGTCAGATATTCTTCTTTCTCTTTCTGACACAACTTTAAATCAGCTCTTAACTTTTTTAAGGTTTTTTTCAGATCTTCCTCGCCATCTTCGTTGAATTCAAATTCAACAACTTCCTCTTCAGGTGCTATATTTTCAGGGTTATTTTTCTTTGTCTCGCCTAAGCTTTCAGCGTCGGCGGATGTTTCTTCATCAGGCATTTTTGTATTTTATACTAAAAAATCCTCTTTTTCAAGAGGATTTTTGTATTATCGTTTCGACCACTGAGGCGCCTTACGAGCCTTTTTTAAACCAAATTTTCGGCGTTCCTTGGCTCTCGGATCACGTTTTAGAAAACCTAATGTCTTTAAACCTCCACGTAAAGTTGCATCCGACAAAACAAGAGCGCGGGAAAGTCCATGTCGAATCGCCTCCGCTTGACCATGAATTCCTCCGCCTGAAACATGCACCTCCACATTCCATTTCTTGCCAGAGCCTGTTGGTAATCCTTTAATCATCGGATCTAATACCAAACGACGCTCTCCCTCTGTTTTGAAATATTCTTTTGCGTCTTTTTCATTAACCATAAAACTTGCTTTGCCGGACTCCGCAATACGCACTCTGGCTGTTGAAGTTTTACGCCTTCCCACTGCTTCTATATATTTCGCTTTTGTTGTTTGTTTATCCATCCCAGTACTAAAATTTTAATTTATAATGTTTGTCGTTATGCCCCGTAATCAAAAATTTAGTACGGGACAGGTAACAATTAATCCTCCATCGTTAAATTTTTCATCATAGTTCTGCGCAATTTATTGGCCGGAAGCATTTGGGATATAGCCAACTTTATCAATTCTTTCATTCCCTTTTTTTGGACTGTTTCCGCCCCCTTGGTAATGCGCAATCCTCCAGGAATACCTGAATATCTGACATGATATATATTTTCCAATTTCTTCGGAGTAATACGAATTTTCGAAACATTAATAATTTTTACAGGCACACCGCAATAAATATTTCTTTCAAAAGAAGCTTTGGTTTTACCCATCAAAGACATAGCTACCTCAGTCGCCACTCGACCTAAAGTTCTTCCTGATGCATCTATTATTTTTTGTTCTTTTATGTTTTTCATATAAATTCGATTATAGCCATAGGAGCTCCATCGGATTTCCGCGCTCCTAATTTTAATACTCTGGTATATCCGCCAGTTCTTGTCTTGTACTTTGGAGCTATAACTTCAAAAAGTTTTTTGACTTCAGGCCTGCGATTGGATAACGAAGAAATGACAAGTCGACGAGTAGCCGTATTATTCTTTTTTGCGCTAGTCACAAGCTTCTCAATGAAAGGACGCAATTCTTTTGCCTTAGGTAAAGTAGTTTTTATTTTTCCGCGTACAATCAAATTCAAGGCCAAAGAATTGACCAAGGCTTTCCTTACTTTTCTGACTCTGCCGAATTTTCTTTTATTATTGCCGTGTCGCATATTATTATTCTTTTAAATTCAGTCCGAATTTGCCGAGCACTTTCTTTATTTCAGCAATTCCTTTTTCGCCAATACCTTCGACTTCGAGCAAATCTTCTCTCTTTTTTCTAGCCAACCCACCTAAGGTGCGAATATTGGCACCAGTCAAAGCATTCAGGGTTCTTGTAGAAAGATCCAAGCTGTCAGTTCTAGTTTTCAAGATATCGGCAAAATCGGATCCTTTTTTCTCATCACTACTTTCTTTCTTATCTTTTTCGGCACCGGCGGGCAAAACCTCGGTTTCTTCGGGCACTGAAACTTCTGGTTCTTTAAAATCAACAATAGCTTTAAGTTGATTTATCATAATTTCTATAGATCGTGAAAGCGCCTCGCGCGGAGTAAGGGTACCATCCGTTTCAATTGAGATCCTCAAACGATTGTGATTGGTTTTATCACCAACACGCATGTTTTCAACTTCATAAGAAACTCGGCGAATTGGGGTAAAAATGGCATCCACGGCGATGGTGCCAACATCCACTTTATCTTTTTGAAAAATTTCTTTTGGAATAAATCCAAGCCCTTTTTCAATCTTCATTTCAATATTTAAATTTACTTTGCCTGTAACTTCCACAATGTGCAACTCCGGATTCAAAATTTCCACTTGGCCTCCTGTTTTTATATCCCCGGCTGTAACTTCTTTCGGGCCCTTAATGGATAAAGTCACAGTCTGAGGCTCGTCGGAAATCATCTTGAAACGAGTCTTTTTTAAATTCAAAATCATGACAATCACATCTTCCTTGATTCCATCCAGGGTCTGAAACTCATGGCTGACACCGTCAATTTTAATGGAAGTAACACTGGCGCCCGGCAAAGAAGAAAGAATAATCCTTCTCAAGCTATTTCCCAAAGTATGACCATACCCCGGATAGAGACCGTCTATTTCAAATACTCCCTTATCTCCATCTTCTAAAACAACACGAGGCTTAGAAGGCATAACTATTGTATATTCAGGCATAATATATATTTAAATTAATTTATAATTTTCAATTTCTAATTTTCAAAATTAACGACTATAAAATTCAAGCACGGCGTTTAGGTCAATGAAGGCGTCCATGTTTTTTGGAGATCG
>CAYIUM010000057.1:0-4220 GCA_964366675.1 uncultured Candidatus Saccharibacteria bacterium | reverse complement strand
AATGACTATGGAATATTTAACAAAAAATTATCCGGATATTTTTACTATTCTTGATGCCAAGCGGGCAGATATAGGTAACACAAATAATGGGTATGTATCTTTTGCATTTGACTGGCTAAATGTTGATGCGATTACCCTGCATCCATATTTAGGAACGGAAGCCTTGCTTCCGTTTTTAGAGAGAAAAGATAAATTTTCAATAATTTTATGTCGTACATCAAATCCAGGGGCTCCAGAATTCCAAGATTTAGAAATCGGAGGAAAAAAAATATGGCAAATTGTGGCAGAGAGAGTTTCCCAAAATTGGAATAAAAATAAAAATTGCATGCTGGTTGTAGGCGCTACTTACCCCGAAGAGATGAAAAAAATCCGCTCAATAGCAGGGGATATGACGTTTCTAGTACCAGGCATAGGCGCTCAGGGTGGGGATTTAGAAAAAGTCGTAAAAGCTGGACTAAATAGCAAAGGCCTAGGCCTCATCATAAATTCCTCCCGCGGTATTATTTTCTCTGACAACCCAAAAAAAGAAGCACAAAAACTTTGCGAAGAGATTAGGAAGTACAAAGATGCTTTTTAGATAAAGTTTTCCACCTACCTTGTCGCGGCGAGAGCTTGCTTGTGCCTTTTAAAATGATAGTATTCTACCTAGCGTGAAAAAACTATGGGACAAAAAAGGAGGGATTAAAACAAATCAAACCGTCGAGGATTATACCGTCGGAGTTGATTACTTGTTGGATTTGGAACTTTTACCGTATGATATTCAGGGCACCATGGCCCACGCTAGAATGTTGCGGAAGATAAAAATACTTAATTCAAAAGAATTAAGTATTTTGCTAAATGGGCTAAATAAAATTTTATCGCTTTGGAAAATCGGAAAATTTACGATTGATAAGTCTCAAGAAGATAGTCACACAGCAATTGAAGCTTATCTTACTGAAAATTATGGCGATGTGGGCAAGAAAGTCCACACTGGACGTTCTAGGAATGATCAGTGCTTAACCATGAAACGCTTGTTTACCAAAGAAAAGCTTTTTGAAATCGAGAAAAATAATCAAAATCTCATCAAAGAATTAGAAAGTCAGATCAAAAAAAATGGCAAAATAAAAATGCCCGGATACACTCATATGCAGAGAGCGATGCCGAGCTCTGTAGGCATGTGGCTGGGGTCTTTTCATGACAGTTTGGAAGATGGTTTGATACTCATAGATGCTGTAATCAAAATTATAGACCAAAATCCTCTCGGATCAGCCGCGGGGTACGGAGAAAATACTTTGGGACTCGACCGCAAGTTTACCACCAAAGAATTAGGCTTCGCGAGGGTGCAAGAAAATCCGATGTATTGCGCTTTTTCGCGGGGTAAATTTGAAAATATTGTTCTACAGACTCTATCAAGTTTGATGTTCGATCTCGGCAAGCTCGCCAGCGACCTGCTTTTGTTTACTACTAAAGAGTTTGATTTCTTTACACTTCCGGACTCTTTTAAAACAGGATCAAGTTTGATGCCGCAAAAGAAAAATTACGATGTTCTGGAATTGGTTCGCGGAAACATCGGCATGTTTAATGGCTATCAAGATCAAATCGAAGGTATTATAAAGAATTTACCCTCTGGATATGACCGAGATCTTCAATTAACCAAAGGGCCCTACATGCAAGGGGTAAAACTTGCCCTAGACACCATAGAAGTTATGACTCTGGTTATCAAAAATTTAGGGGTTAAAAAAGAAAATTTGGAAAATGCCTGCACTTCGGAACTGTATGCTACTGATGAAGCTCTAAAATTAGTAAAGCAAGGTAAAAGCTTTCGAGAAGCTTACAAACAAGTAAAAGAAAAATACGCTTAATATGAAAAACGCGAAACTCTGGGATTTAAAAACACAAATGCTCGAAGCTATAAAGAAAAATGGCGGATTTGTGAATTGCCATGCGCATTTTGATAAAGCTTTTTACATTACAAAGGACAGACTTGAAGATTCGAATGTAGATATGGAAAAGAAATGGAATATGAGTGATGGCATAAAAAGAAAGTCTACCGAAGAGGAGATTGCCGATAGAATTCGAACCGCACTTGATATTTTCGTTAAACAGGGGGTAAAGTTAACCGTTAGTTTTATAGATGCGTATGAGGCTGTTGGGCACAAGGCAATAGATGCTGCCGTGAAAGTTAAAGAGGAGTATAAAGATAAAATCACTTTGCTTTTAGCCACGCAGCCTTTAGGTGGATTAATTAAAAAAGAGGCGCGAGATCTCTACGAAGCGATTACTGCCAAGGCTGACATAGTCGGAGGACTGCCTTCCAAGGATCGGCCGAATGACGAAAAGAGTCTTGATTATCTTTTTGAAATTGCGAAAAAACAAAACAAGCCAGTCCATGTGCATATCGATCAAGAAAATAATCCGAATGAAAGAGATACGGAAAAACTTTTAGCGGCAACTATCAGGCATGGGTATCAGGGAAGGGTGGTGGCTATTCACGCGGTTTCTACTTCAGCCCAGCCAAAAGAATACCGACGAGATTTATATAAAAAAATGGCGGATGCTGGGATCGCAGTTGTAGTTTGCCCCTCAGCAATGCTGTCTCAAAAGCCGTATGACCAATTTTTAGCTCCAGGGCATAACTCTATTGCTAATGTTCCCGAAATGTTGGAAGCTGGTATTTTAGTCGGTCTTGGAGTAGATAACATCGCTGATTTTTATTTACCATTCGTTGATGGCGACATGTGGACAGAGATGCGGATGCTACAAGAAACTTGCCGATACCATGATTTTGATCAACTAGTCAAAATAGCTTCTAACAATGGAGCCAAAATACTGGCGTATAAATAGGTTATTTCGGGATATTGGGATCTTAAAAAAATTTGACTAAATACTCAAAAAGGTGTATAATATAAAAGTATAGTAAAGCAGGAATTCTCCTGCGACTGTTTCCGGCAGTTTCCGCGGAATATGCCTGTGAGTAACGGGTGAATAGAAAATGTTGGTTGAAAAAAAAGAGGATCAAGTCATGAGCAATGACAAAAACGTAAACATCTACGAACGGCTCTGGAAGCTCCAGACCGCGATCTGCAAAATGATCATGGACAGTAGACTCGACCCTGGGGAAGTTGCGCGAGTTTTCCAAGCTATCAAGGATAAAACCATGAAGTTTGGAGTTATTTACCTTGAGCGTTTGTTTGAGGATGAGACCATCATCTTTTGCGGCGACGAGGTCGTTGTCTATCGGCAAGTGTCGGACGGAATGCTCCGTCAAATGCTTGAAAGCCTCGGCGAAAATCGGCATCGCTGGAAAAGTAGATACGAAGTGGAGGATTATGCCCACAAAAATCCACACAGACTCGGGGAATGTGCTAACTTCTTCGAGCTAGCTGACAAGACAGTTGTCGAGCTGGGAATTGCTCCCAAAGGGCCCTGGAGCAATATCCGTTCGTTTGACGATAAACAGCTTCGCGTGAAAGAGGCCGAGAATCGTTTTTTCATCAAGCAGTAACCTCTTGTTACTGCTAAACCTTAAAACCGCAACCTTAACGGAAAGAACCGACTAAGGAGGCGGTTTTTTTCTTTCCACTTAGACTATCATATATGATATATTAAGAATGAGAACTATAATTGACTCTCTAAGAATTGGAAGATTTTTTCGTTGGTGAGGACATTTTCGGCATGCATGCGAGCTCGTTCCGGGTCTGCTTCTTTGTAATGTTCGAGTATATGGGCGACTTCTTTGGCGATACTCTCTTCGTCGGCCGCTATTTTTTCTAGTTTAGATATTTCATTCAAGATCAAAGCAAGTTTTGCCTTTTTCTCTCCATCATTTCTGAATTCTTTTTTTAAATCTTCTCCTGTTTTATTTAAATGTTTCAAATAGTCTTCGAATTTCAGACCCATTTGGGCAATATCGGATTCCATTCTGTATAAAATTTTTTCCACTTCAACTGTAACCAAAATTTCCGGCAACTCCATTTCGCTTTCCTCGATAATCTTTTCAATCATCTGAAGACGTTTTTTTTCTTTATGCTGATTTTGTTTCTCCAGTTTTATATTTTCTTTTAATTTTGTTTTGAAATCTGCGACATCCTTAAAAGACCCGAGAGCTTTTACGAATTCATCGTTGATTTGGGGATGTTGCGATTCAACCCCTTTGCTTTCCCCCTTGTCAGGGGGAACATAATTCTCCTCCCCTGATAAGGGGAGGCCGGGAGGGGTTTTGTATTTCAAAAGAAACATTT
>CAYIUM010000056.1:0-4372 GCA_964366675.1 uncultured Candidatus Saccharibacteria bacterium | reverse complement strand
ACAAGTTTGAGCGTGAACGTAGGAAACGCAACTTCTACAACCAACAAACTTTTTGTTGGCGCTCAGAAGAGAGGCGCTCGCTCATATCAAGCTGGAACAAAAAATGCGGTAATTGGAGAATTTTATTTCAAAGCGCCCACCTCAAGCCTTGTGACTGTCACTGGCGTAGGATTTTTAGATAATGTTTATCTGAATGGAAACTACAATGTAGAGATAGCCTCAAAAGATTTTAGAAACATATCTGTTTGGGATGGCAATATACTTCTTGCATCGCCGATCGCTGAAATAACGGACAAACCCGCAGGTACCACTCAAGGATCATTCAATTATGAAAATTCAAGCTTTATTGTTCTTGCCGGCAGCAAAAAAATTATAACTGTCAAGGCTGATATTTCCGAAACTGCCAACGGATCGCATATTATTCAGCTTGGAACTTTTGGTTTTGATGGGGCTGCCACGTCGAATTGGAGCGATATAAATGACAATGGTGAAAGTGTGAAAGATTCTGTGGTTACTATAACGGGGATTAAAGCTGAAAATGTGTATCACTCCGCTGACACTAATAAAGATTGGAAAATAGATCAGAATGAGCTCGATGCTGTTATTTCTTTATACAATTACCGTTCAGGAACTGCACGTACGGGAGAGTATCATTCTCTTCTTACAACTTCCAACCTTTCGTACTATGGAGCTGGTGGCGGTATCTCATATATTTCATACAATCCAGGTCCGAGTCCTTCGGGAATAAACTCAGGGGGATTTCACTCCGCTGACTCAAATAAAGACTGGAGAATTTCACTTCTTGAGCTTACACGTGTTATTGAATTAAAAAATTCTTCTGGTTACAAAGTTCAAGCGGGAACCGAAGACGGCTTCGCGCCGATTATTTCTGCCATTCCTTCCATTACGGTCCTTAGCCCGAATGGGGGAGAGACATTTGTAAAAAATTTCCAGTATAAAGTTTCTTGGGTTACAAGTAACATACCAATTACTAACAGCATGACAGTTCGTATTAGAAATGTCGCTACAGGACAAGAGTTTCTTTCCAGTGAAAATCCGAACACTGGTTATGCTGGAATAAATATTCCTGCCGATTTTGCGGATGGGAAATATAAATTAGAAGTAAAAACTGCTGTTAATAATGTCAGTTATATGGATGCAAGCAACGATTCTTTCATCATCACCGCTCCTGTGACTGCCCAATGCACCGACTCCGATGGCGGTGTGAATGTAAATGTTGCCGGTTTGACTGACGGACGGGTGAATGGACTCGGTTCTTACTTTAACGACTCCTCGGTTGGTACTAATGGAGGAGCATGTTCGGGTACTGACTGTACCGGAGTGGCTGAAGGATATTGCTCAAACAATGCCGTGACAAATTATGTATATCAATGTCCGAGCGGATATTCTGTCAACGGAGCCTGCGCACCGAAGCCCGTCGTCCAGACAAATCCTACGGTCTCTGTATCTCGTTCGTCAATAAATTCCGAAGATTCAGTTGATATCAATTGGACTATCCCGTTCGATGCTGTCGCAATCAAACTATTTCTTAGTTGTCCTTCTGGTGTGACAGCAAGATATACTTATGGCGATCTTAGTACTATTGGTGACATTTGCGGTAAGTGGCAAGAAAATCTGACTTTCTTTGCAGGTAGTACAGGAGGAAGCGCTTCTTTTACTATCACGAACACAACTTCGAATTCTATAAACATCGTTCCGAACTTCTACATTTACCGCGCAAGCAATCCGAATTTTGCGGTCGGCGTATCAAGTCAAATTACTGTAGGTCCGATGAAAACCCAAATTGTACCAACGATTACATCTATAGTTCCAGCTTCTGGACCAGTAGGCACAAATATTACTATCTATGGCACCGGTTTTGCTATCAATAATAATCTTTATATTGATAATCAAATAACCGCTAATTCGTCTTATGATGGTACCAGTATGCAATTTCCGATTCAGAATTTATCCGTTGGGCAGCATACGTTCCGTATTCAAAATAATCTTCTGAATCAAACGAATTTGCCGATAAGTAATATTGGGATATTTACCGTTATTGCTTCTCAAACTGTTGCTTCCTGCACCGACTCCGATGGAGGCATAAATATAGATGTTGTCGGGCTTACTGATGGTCGCATAGATGGTATTGGTTCTTACTTCAATGATTCTTCCGTAGCTTCCAATGGCGGACAGTGTTCTGGTACTGATTGTACCGCTGTTGCCGAAGGCTATTGCACTAATGACCATAAAGTGACAAATTATCTGTATCAATGTCTGAGTGGATATTCGGTGAACGGCGCATGTGCGGCCAGGCCAATGAGCTACAATTTTGGAGCTCTTGACTTAGGAGCTTCAGCAATCTCGGCGTTTCCTTTAGGTTGTTCATCAAGATTTGGTTTTAGCGTTATTACTGGCAGGCCCTGTTTCCAATAGAAACGATACACTCGAAAACGACTAGGCAATGCCTAGTCGTTTTCGCTTGTCTTTTAGAAAAAAGGAGTTAGAATGGGGGGATGGAAATTCTAGGGAAAATACTGGGCAATCCGGCGCGAGTGAAGATAATGAGGCTCTTTTTGCTCAATAGGAGCGAAGGTTTTCAAGGTAAAGATGTTGCTAAAAGAAGCCGGGTCAGTCCTGATGTTGCTCGTAAAGAAATTAATCTTCTAGCCTCCATTAATTTCATAAAAAAGCGTTCTAAGGCCTCAAAGGATTGGTATTTCAATTCCTTTTTTCAATACGCGACTGAATTTGAAGATCTGTTGGTTAGATCTGGCAAGTTGGACAAAGAAGAACTTTTGCATAATTTCAAAAAAGTCGGACAAGTGAAGCTCATTATAGTTTCCGGCGTGTTTATTAAAAGTGATGGTAGTAGAGTAGACTTGCTGGTAGTTGGAAATAAATTGAAGAAAAGCAAAATCGAAAAAGAAATCCGTAAGATTGAGGCCGAAATTGGCATGGAACTTGTTTATGCCGTCTTTGACACCAAAGAGTTTATTTACAGGCTGAATATGTATGACAAACTTGTCCGAGACATCTTGGATTATCCTCATGAGGTTCTTTTACAGGCCAAGGAGTTATCCACATCGGCTCTTAAAAAAGGCTAGAATTTGGTATAATAGGGATTGGAACTTTAATAAGGTCGAAACTTAGAAAAGTCGTTTTTATTATTATTTTATTAGTTAATTTCAGCCTCGCCGGCTGAGTACGCCCTTGAGGCGAAATTTATTATGAATAACATTTGGTTGACATGGGGTGACGTTTTTAATGCTTCCCTTCAAAATTTATGGATGGGTTTTGCTCAATTTGCCCCAAAGTTGGTAGTAGCGGTTGTATTCTTTGTGGTGGGTTGGGTTTTGGGGGCTGTGGTTGCCAAAGCCTTGGAACAAGTTTTCCGCTCTCTTAAGATAGACAGCCTTTTGAGGTCTATCGGTGTGGAGAATTTCTTCAGAAAAGCTGGAATGAACCTTAATTCCGGTCATTTTATTGGAGAGGTGGTCAAGTGGTTTGTGGTTGTTGTCTTTCTCATCCCTTCGCTTGATTTGGTTGGCTTGAATAGTATTAGAGATTTCTTGCAAGATGACGTGCTTGGATTCTTACCTAAGGTTATTGTGGCGGCTCTGGTTTTGATTATTGCGACTATTGTGGCCGAAGCTCTTTCCAAAACCGTTTCTGCCTCTGCCAGGACCATGAGTTTGACTTCAGCGAATATGCTTGGCGCGGTGGCAAAATATTCCGTCTGGGTCTTCGCTTTCATCATTGCTTTGGGGCAATTGGGGGTGGCTGACTACTACATGAGCGTTCTATTTACCGGCATCATCGCCATGGTTTCTATCGGTGGCGCTTTAGCTTTTGGCTTGGGCGGCAGAGATGCGGCTGCGAAGTTTATCACAAAAGTCAGCGAGGAAGTTTCTCACAGGAGTTAAATTTTTAGTCCCGACGTAAAGTCGGGACCCCGACCGAAACGTCGGGACTTATAGCTTCGCAAAAAAGATGTCACGGGTTGACATCTTTTTTGCTTTGGATTATACTGTTTTTATCAGTATGAATACAACGAGAAACAGTTTAAAAGGCAGGCCCTAAATAGACTTTTTCTTTTGTCTATCGGCCGCCTTGAAAGGCGGTTTTTTCGTTCAAAAATCAGGACGAATGTGACTTTGAAAACTAAATTCTTATCCTAATTTTCTGAACATACAATTTGTATATTCAGGGTCTTTTTTGGAGATAAGAAAAAGCCAAAAGGTATTTGAGGTAGCGAGCGGTCGCAAACAGAATATCTGTTAATTTTTTTGGCTTTGTTTTTCCCTACAGTAATGTAGGGTTGTGGTTTTCAAATTTCTTAACAGGAAATTTAAGGGCGTACGGTGGATGC
>CAYIUM010000055.1:0-4469 GCA_964366675.1 uncultured Candidatus Saccharibacteria bacterium | reverse complement strand
AAGTGAGATGCGTGGACTTGAGTGGGGACGACTATATGAGCAGTATCACAAAAATGAATATAATAACACGGAAATATCGGTCGAAGTGCAAAAACTCTACGCTGATCCATATGTTAAAAATCGCAAAGGTATTTTTGAATATATTCTTGGCGGTTCAGTCGACACCAATTTGCTTGATGTACGTATCTTCAACGAAGCTATAAAGAGAGAGGTGTATACGAGGCAGACAAGAACAGCAAAAGTAAAAAAAGTATCAAACTGTTCTCATTGTGCTATTGGGCATAAGGCGAATGCTACAAAAGTCTGGTCACAGGCCGAAATGGAAGCCGACCATGTTGCAGCATGGAGCAAGAAAAATCCAACTGATATCAAAAACTGCGAGATGTTATGTAAGACACACAATCGAGCAAAAGGAAATCGGTAACAACCATACTACTCATAATCTTTAGTTGCTTTTTTTAATAAATACTCAAAATCTATTCCGATAAACCTAAATAAATTATCAATTTTACTCTCGCTAAAATTTTTAAAGGGGTATTGTCCTGTAATTTTTGTATAAGTATTTATAAAATAACTTCTTAGTTCTTTTTGGGAAAAATTAATAATTTTTACTAGTGATGGAACTGTCCTGCTGTAGTGTTCCCATTTATAGTGTTCAATATAGCCAATTAATCTTGATTCAATAGTTCTTGTTTTCTGTAAAAAATTTCCCCGAGCATTTATTATTTCCAGTATCTTTTTTTGTATTTCCTCTTTTTTTTTCTTTGTTATATCAATATCAGTATGGTTAAAAGAAAGACCTAAAAAATCAAATGAATGTGAACCGTACCCCTTTGCACAAGTTATTCTAGTTTTTTCTAAACCATTTTTGATTTCTCCCAACTTGTACATATCTAATGTCATATCTTTGAGTTTCTTTATACTTTCATCGTACATTTTCTTAGTCGTACTTTCGTCTTTGCAAAGTATAATAAAATCATCAACATAGCGAACTAGTTTTGCCTCTGGATAGTTTTTAATAATAAAGGTATCAAATTCGTATAAATAAATACTAACCAATAAAGGAGATAAAGGTGAACCTTGCGCTAAACCTTTTGTTTTATCATATGGCTTAGGTTCTTTTTTATGGGATATTTCCGGACTGAAATATATAATTCGCTTTATCAGTTCCAACACTTTTTTATCTCTAACATAAAGAGAGATTAGTTTAAAAATTTCTTTCTTTGGCACATTATCAAAGAATCCTTTTATATCAGCCTCTAACACCCAAACATGACCAGTATTAAAATGCTCTTGTATAACTTTTACGGCTAAAGGAATTCCATGATATTCTGGTATTTCTCCATTTGGAAGATTAATCAACCTTCTTGAAAAATCATGGTTTGAATTAAGTCCTTGTAGATACGGAGAAACAACTTTTAAAATAGCTTCGGAAACAATTCTTTCTTCCACTCGTTGAATTAAAATCTCTCTACCTTTTTCTACGGTTGCTCGTTTAAGGGGTTGAAATTTAAATGTATTATTAGAAAGTTTTTCTGAAAGTTCAGAAATTTTTAAACTGTAATTTAATGAGAACGAACGAATTGATTCACCATCTTGGCCTTCAGTATCTTTATGGGGATGTCTTTTAAGTTCCTCCCATGCTGGATGTAAAGCCAAAATAACTTTCTCATAATCACTCTTTTGTTTAATTTTATTTTTTTTATTTTTTGACATAAACGCAATAAAGGCCTGCTAGGCCTTTATCATTACTTCTATTTAGACGTGATTATGAGGTTTTTGCAGCACATGACGATTCCGAAAAGAGAGTGTTGTCTAAGACAACGTTATCTGCTTTCATCATCACTTGTCTTGGGTTCTGCAGTTGCTCTGCTATTGCCTTATGCAATTTGCAAGAACTGTCGTTCTCAAGATAAGCTTCTTCAATTATACCATACTTTTGTTTCATATCAAATTTGAGGCAAAATTCACTCCCGCCGAAAACTTGACAGAACGCAATTTCTGTTGTGCTTTGCGGGAATTGACCTGCCACCCAACCTATAAATATAGCTGTAGCCCATAGAAGTAGCTTGTTCACGTTGGGCTGTTGAGTGGTGCTCCTTTCCTTCGCTTGCGATTCCGAAAAGAGAGTGTTGTCTAAGACAACGTTATCTGCTTTCATCATCACTTGTCTTGGGTTCTGCAGTTGCTCTGCTATTGCCTTATGCAATTTGCAAGAACTGTCGTTCTCAAGATAAGCACAAGCATATTATATCACGACACTGAACAAAAAGACAATAAAAATTGTTAATTTGATTGAAAATACGGTTTCAATCTCGTATAATAACAATATGACAAAAAGAAACACTATTAAGATAACTGAAAAATTTGTAAAAACTAAAATGAAGGGCGACCCCGGACATGACTGGTCGCATGTAAATCGTGTTAGGAATATGGCCTTGTATCTTGGTAAAAAAGAGAAAGCAGATTTGTTTATTATAGAACTAGCTTCAATTTTACACGATGTTGCTGATCATAAATTTTATGGCGGAGATGATAAGATTGGTAGCAAAACTGCAACACAATGGTTGAATAAAATTAAAGTTGATAAAAAAACTATTGAGCATATTTGTCATATTATTGATGAAGTTTCTTTTAAGGGAGCGGGCGTGAAATA
The DNA here is from genome assembly GCA_964366675.1 of uncultured Candidatus Saccharibacteria bacterium. Taxonomy (GTDB): domain Bacteria; phylum Patescibacteriota; class Minisyncoccia; order Phycocordibacterales; family UBA9973; genus UBA9973. Next base: position 1,813 of record CAYIUM010000055.1, on the reverse strand, counting down.
TAAAATGAAAACCATTGAAGGTAAGGTAGTGCAAGATGCAGACAAGCTAGATGCGATAGGGGCAATCGGAGTCGCTAGGACTTTTAGTTATGGAGGTCATTTTAATGTTCCAATGTATATTCCAGAAAGGAAGCCAGTTTTTCATACTTCATTTGCTCAATATAAAAAGAATAGTGAAAGCACGATAAATCATTTTTACGAAAAACTTTTATTATTGAAAGATAGAATGCACACCAAGAGTGGCAAAAAAATTGCACTTAGAAGACATAAGTTTATGGAACTTTATCTAAAAGAATTTTTTAAAGAGTGGAAACTATAAAAATTATGCCCGATGATCAAAATATAACCCAAAATCAAGATTCTGTGGAAAACTCTATTCCAGCAAGCCCACAAGAGCCCACCGAGCCTGCACCTATAAATACAACGGATTCCGAACCTGCTGAAGCACTTCCTGATGCCCTAGAACCCCCCGGGGACGGTTTTCCAGCGAAAAGTACTGATATACCACCCTCAAATTCTACTCTTACGGAAGCAGAAAACGAGCAAAAAACTGAAGAAAAACAAGCCAAAAATGAACCTAGTATTGAATCAAATCCAGAGCCAGTGGCCGAACCAATACAAACTCCAGAATCGTTAAAGGCTCAAACGTCTACAAATGAGCCTTTAACTGAAACTGACATAAAGCCAGTTGAAGTGGAAATTTCTGAACCTCAACCTCCCCGACAGACGGAGGCAACGCCTCCGTCTGTGCCTGTGCCTGTTTCTGTTTTGTCTCAGCCTTCTCATAAAAATATGTCGGAACTTCGAGCGAAAGAACACTTAGCAATACAAAACAAAAAGCGAAAAAGATTGAATAGCATTATGTCTTTATTTTTGAAAAACTCTAAAATCACGAACGACGAAGTAGAGAAGTTTTTGCATGTCTCGGATGCAACAGCAACGAGATATTTAACGCAGTTAGAAAAAGAAGGAAAAATAAAAAAGAACGAGAAGAAAGGAAAACTAGGAAAATGGGTTTCGTATTTTAAACTTTGATTTAATCTAGGGAGTCCGCTGTCTCTTTTTTTCTCCACGGCGGTTTTGCACGCGAACGGGAGGGTGGGTAAGCGCATTTCGGCATTGCGCCTTCGGGCATTTCCGCTTGGGTGTCCACGGCTAAAGGACGAGTGCCGCCGTGCTGATGGAATACTAAAATCTAGTAGCGAAAGCGACACAATGAACGTAGACATGAAAACGAGGAGAGGGGTTGGCGTAACCGCTGGGGAGAGGAAACTCTTCCTCTCCCCAACAAGCGGGATGTAATTTTGCTTAAAGGCTCATTTATGGAGATTTGAGCCTTTAACTTAGCAAAATGCATCCCTCCTAGACATCTAGGCACTCGTAGCCCTAGCGGAAATGTCCGAGGCGGATGCCGAGGTGGATCTCCCTTTAGGCTGGACACTATATGATATGATGAACGAAGGCACGATATGAATTTTGCATTTGCATTTTGAATTCCGTAGCTTCCTTTTTTAAAGGAAGCCTGACCGAGCCCCATCGCCCATACCAAAAAAAAAGAATTCCCCCCGCCAAACTAAAATAGAATGGAATTGCGATGGGGTGAGGGCAGACGACGAGACTTGTCTCGTCGTGGCGGAGTTCATTGAGTTACCACATTAGTAGAGCGTAGTAATTAGTTTAGAGTTATGAGGCACGCGGAGCGTGAGATTAGGTTAGGTATTTTGATTGAAAAAAGTTCGCGCAAAGGTTAGAATTAGCCCGCCAGTTAGGAAATGAAACAGTTGACTTGAATTTCATTTTAGACCAGAAGTGG
>CAYIUM010000054.1:0-4564 GCA_964366675.1 uncultured Candidatus Saccharibacteria bacterium | reverse complement strand
CAGGGCGGACATTTGGCGGACTTTGATATTACCCGCGTGCATTTGGAGGAGGATACGGCGAACAACAAGCACGATCGTGGCGATTTTTCTTTGATTGATTTTAATCGTGCCGGCGTGCCCCTGATGGAATTGGTGACTGAACCCTGTACATTTGAAAACGCAGAAGCATCTGCCAAAGCTAGCACAAAATTTGCCAAAGAATTGCAGCTGATACTTTGGTATTTGGATGTTTCCGAAGCGAATATGGAAAAAGGCGAAATGCGGGTGGAAGCGAATGTTTCCATTTCTCCTGACAAGAATGAAAAATCAAAAAGCTATGTGGAAATAAAAAATTTAAATTCTTTCAAGAGCGTCGAAAAAGCCGTTAAATATGAAATTGACCGGATGATAAGCCTTTGGGAGGAAGGAAAGGAAGACGAAATAGTAAAAGAAACCCGGGGCTGGGATGATGATAAGCAAAAAACTTTTTCACAGAGGAAAAAAGAGGGAAGCGCCGATTACAGATATTTTCCTGACCCTGACCTGCCGAAATTGAAACTTCATGAAGCTTTCAATTTGAAGAAAATGAAAAAAGAATTGCCTGAATTGCCGGAAGCGAAACGCGCGCGACACAAAAAAGATTTTGGGATTAAAGGTGAAGATATAGAAATTTATGTTAATGATCCGGTATTGGGAGCCTGGTTTGAAAAAATCGCAAACACTTTGAAAGACAAAGAAAAAGTCAAGATAGCGTCAAATTATATAACTAGTGACTATATTGGATTAAAAAAGTCAAACTTAAGCGTAAAATTGCCGAGTGAAAAAAATTTCACTGAACTCATAATGTTAGTCGCTGAAAATAAAATTTCTTCCCGAACAGCGAAAGACATTCTGGCTATGATTGTTGTAAAAGACGAATCACCTCTTAAAATAGCTACGGAAAAAAATCTGTTACAGAGCAACGATACGGGTGCTTTGAAACAAATCGTCCAAAAAATAATAGATGCTAATCCGAAAGTCGTGGCGGACTACAAGGGTGGCAAAGAACAGGCGCTTATGTCCCTCGTTGGTCAAATAATGAAGGAAACCAGAGGTTCCGCGAATCCAGTAATTGCCAAACAAGTTCTAATTGAACTCATTAAATGAAATGAATGAAGAAATTTTAACTAAAACGGTTGCCCGTCTTGTCTCTTCTCCCAAAGGTATCTTGGCTATTGATGAGAGTTTGCCCACTTGTAATAAACGTTTTGAAAAGCTGGGCATACCCACGACAGAAGAAAAAAGAAGAGAATATCGCGAGCTTCTGGTTACTGCCCCCGGAATAGAAAAGTATATTTCCGGCTATATTTTATTTGACGAAACCATCAGACAAAAAACAAAAAAGGAAGAAAGCTTTGTTTCTGTTTTGCAATCGAAGGGAATAGAAGTTGGAATAAAAGTTGATATGGGTTTAGCAGATTTTCCTCCGCTATTTGGAGAAAAATTAACCAAAGGACTGGAGGGATTGGAAAACCGATTGAAAGAATATAGAAAAATGGGAGCTACTTTTACCAAATGGCGAGCTGTTTACACTATCGGAGAAAATATTCCGAGTGAAAAGTGCATGAAAGCTAATGCAGTACTTTTTGCCGAATATGCGAAATTATGCCAGAAAAATGATCTGGTGCCGATTGTGGAACCGGAAATCTTGATCGATGGCAGTCATACCATAGAAAAGTGTTATGAAATTACCGCGCGCAACTTAGATATAGTTTTTTCTGAATTAAAAAAATCAGGAGTTTTCATTTCCTGTGTGATTCTTAAAACAAGCATGGTGATTTCAGGCAAAGAGAATTCTGAAAAATCTTCTCCGGGGAAAATAGCTCAGATGACACTGAAATGCTTGAAAGAACATGTGTCAAACGACATTGGCGGAATAGTTTTCCTTTCTGGTGGGCAAGAAGATAAGGAAGCGACAGAAAATTTGAATGCTATGCATAAAACGGAGAAACTTCCTTGGTCTCTGACGTTTTCTTACAGCCGCGCGATCCAAAATGAAGCTCTGAAAAGCTGGGCGAAAAATCCGGATGACATAAAAACCGCCCAAACACTCTTGGTCGCAGCCGCAAAAAATAATAGTTTAGCTTCCGTAGGGGAATATACTAAATAATTGCTATTCTAAAGTTCTATAGAATATTAGAATATAAATATGTCAAAAAAATTAGAATATAGGAAGTTGGAAAGAATAATAAAAGGATTTGCGAATCACAGGAGATTACAGGTTTTGGAATTGTTAGAAAGAGAACCCGAACTTTCAGTACAAGAAATTTCAGAAGGGCTTAAATCCGAAATGAAAAACATTTCTGCTCATATTACAAAATTAGCAATTGCTGGATTAGTAATGAAAAGAAGTGATAGTCAGTCTATACGCCACAAATTAACTAAACGTGGAAATATAATTCTAAAGTTCGTTAGAATATTGGAATAAAACTATGGATTCTTTAGAGTTTTCACAACCTAAAAAAGAGTTAACCGTAGAAGAAAGAAAAATTGCTAAATCTTTTGAAGAATCACCGTCTCTAGAATTAAGAGATAAAATTTTTCTTGTACTTATTTGGCGAGGATTAAAAACTGCTTCTCCTGTATCGATCGATATTGAAAAAGATAAATCAGCGGTAGAAACTCTAATGGAAAAGGTCTCGAATGCTGGTCTATTTTCTCTGCTTGGCAATGCAACCACACAGGAAAAATTTGGATTGAAATCGGGTAGAATTCTCTTTGTGGCTAATAACGAAAAAGACCTAAAACTTGTCTTTGATTTATGGAATGGTGATCATCAAAAAGATCCACAGGTATATAAGGAAATTGGAAGAATGTCTGGTTTTCCTCAAACTGCTATTGATACATATGATGCATTTACTCGACTTCTAGAACCCGAGCGAGAAGCTATGAAAGAAAAGCTGGTATTATCCGAAGAAGAAAAGAAAAAACTTATTCCTGCTGAATTTTTTCCCTTCGCATCACTTTTCTTTATGTCAAGAGCGCATTGGCAAGCCGAATTTGAAACTATGAAAAAATGGGCGGGCGAAATAAAATTTGTTACCCCTCAACTTTATCAACAATATCTGGATTGGTATTCCACAATTTAATAGAACAAAACATGAAAGACGCAATTAAAATTTTTTTCAAAGGAGAAGTAGAAGACAACGAAGAAACTCTCTTGAAATATTCGCATGACGCCAGCTTGCTCGAAGTGCGACCTAAACTGGTGCTTTTTCCAAAGGATTCGAATGACGTAAAAAATTTGGTAAAATGGGTTTCGGAAAATAAAAATAAATATGAAGATCCGGACCGTAATAAGGACTGGGCCAATCTTTCTATCACGGCCCGATGCGCTGGTACGGACATGTCTGGGGGAGCCATCGGTGAATCCATCATTTTGGATTTTACGAGGCACATGAACAAGTTAATTTCTTTAACCTCGCCTGATGCTTTTGCTCAGTCGCTCGGTCCCTCGCTACGCTCAGCCACTCCTTCGCAAAAGCATGCAGGCTCAGCTAGCATTACTGTGCAACCGGGAATGTTTTATCGAGATTTTGAAAAAATAACTCTGGAAAAGGGTTTGATTTTGCCTTGTTATACCGCTTCCAAAAGTATTAATGCCATGGGCGGGATGTTCGGCAATAATTCCGCCGGGGAAAGAACTTTGAAATATGGCCAGACCGAAGATTATATTTTAGAAACTAAAATTGTTTTTGCGGATGGGGTTGAAAGAACGGTACGACCTATTTCTTTGAATAAAATTTCCGAGCAAGGGGAAATATACAAAAAAACTTATGATTTGATAAAAAATAATGAAGAGGAGATAAAAAAAGCAAAACCGAATGTCCACAAAAATTCCGCTGGATATTATCTATGGAATGTCATCAATGGAAATATTTTTGATTTAAATAAAATATTGGTTGGTTCGCAGGGCACTTTAGGCATTGCCACAGAAATAACTTTTAAACTGATACCGGAAAATAAACATTCAAAATTAGTGGCGATTTTTATGAATAATATAGAACCGTTGGGTCGTTTGGTGGATGAAATTTTGGCTTTCAATCCGGAAACGCTTGAGACTTATGACGATAAAACTATGAAATTGGCGGTAAAATTTTTTCCTGATTTCCTAAAAAACAAAGGACTTTTGGGTATGCTTAAATTCATGTGGAGTTTTTTACCGGAATTTATGATGTTGGTGACAGGCGGTTTTCCTAAATTGATACTATTGGTTGAATTTGCCGGAGAGAATGAAGCAGAAATTAATGCTAAGTGTAGAAAACTTGAAGAAAAAATACAAAATTACAAATTAAAAACCCATATTACCAAATCGGAAACAGAAGCAAATAAATATTGGGATATTCGGCGCGAAAGTTTTGCTCTTTTAAGGAAGCATGTCCAAGGCAAGCGTACCGCTCCGTTCATAGACGATATTATTGTGCGTCCTGAATTTTTACCTAAGTTTATTCCGGAACTTAATTTTATTTTAAACAAATATCCCAGTCTTACTTATACTTTGGCGGGACATGCGGGGGATGGAAATTTTCATATTATCCCGCTGATG
>CAYIUM010000053.1:0-4573 GCA_964366675.1 uncultured Candidatus Saccharibacteria bacterium | reverse complement strand
AAAGCACCTTGATGCGCGCAGTGATACCAGCGCCGGCATTTTTTTCCAAGACCATGGCATCGTGCAAGATGCCGTCTATGCGATAACGTACCGTCAGCTCTTTCTCTCCCGGCTCAATGTGAATATCGGAAGCATTTTGCATAATTGCATGAAAAATCAAAGAATCGACAATTTTTACCACTGGCAAGTCTTCCGCCATTTCTTTTAATTCCGATTCAGACTTTTCGTTTTCTTCCCCCGAAGTGACTCCGAGCGCATCAGATTCTTTTTGGATAATGTTTTGAAATTCAGCCTTCAGACTTTTTCTATACTGCACTAGAATCGACTTGATTGAAGCGGTATCAGTCAACCTCGGCAAAATCTTGAGCCCAGAACGTTTTTTAATAAAATCAATAACAGGCAGGTCGTCTACGTCCAGCATCGCCACCTCTAATCCTTTATCGCTTTTTTTATAGGCAACAATATTGTCATTGCGAGCAATAGGTTCAGGTATAAGAGAGAGCACGGAAAAATCAATTTTTTCCTTAGTTAAATTAATAAACGGTATTCCCAAGACAAAAGCTTCCATCCGCTTCAAGTCAGTTTCCGATATTTTCCCTTCGGAAAGCAGAATATTCCCTATTTTTTGCTTTTTAGCCTCGGCTAATTTTGCCGCAGCTTCAAAATCCGCTTTAGATACGAGTTTCGATTCTAAAATAAATTTTTTCAGCTGTTCTTCATCAATCTGCATACATACAGTATAACAAAAAATCTTTTAATGTGATATAATAGAACGTATGCACAATCAACAGTGGACTCCATTGCCTTTATCTATAGCGCTTGCCGGTTTTTTTGTCGGCGCAGGTATTTATCTTGGCGCGCGAGAACTAGGCGGAAACGCAAGTTTGATAAATAGGACTCCCGCGGCAAGTGCCATAGTAACACCAACTGCCGACGAAACGACAGTCAAGGTATCTACAGTGAATGCGCAAGATCATATCCGCGGAAATATCAGGGCTAAGGCGATTCTTGTTGAATATTCGGATCTGGAATGTCCGTTTTGCAAACAATTTCATAAAACTATCCAAACTGTAATGACAAAATTCAATCAAAACGACGTGGCCTGGGTGTACCGACATTTCCCTCTTGATTCCTTGCATTCGAAAGCCAGAAAAGAAGCGGAGGCATCTGAATGCGCTGCTGGGCTCGGTGGCAACGATGGTTTCTGGAAATTTACAGACAGACTTTTTGAAGTGACACCGGCAAACAATGGACTTGAAGCAAGCGAGTTGCCTAATATTGCCGAATATATCGGATTGAACAGGAGTGCTTTCGAAACGTGCCTTGCCAGCGGTAAATACGCGGCAAAAGTTGAAGCCCAATACCAAACCGGTATCTCGGCAGGAGTCAAGGGAACTCCATACAGCGTCATCGTTACCGCCAAAGGAAACACAGCAGTCAATGGAGCAGCAGGAGCAGATCAGCTGGAAAAAATGCTAAGGGAAGCGCTCGCAAAATAGCGTAATAAAAACTCTTGAAAGAGAATTTTTTCTTAATTTTCTATAAAGAAAGGCTGCTTCTTTACGAAAACTGTCACTCGTCGTTTTGAGCCATTGCTCAGAACTATTTCATAAGTCGTAGTTGAAGTTGGATTTACAAATATTGTGCCAGACGGGGCGCCACCTGTGCTGAAATTAATACCTTCGCAACTGCTATCATTATTACAATCCCAAGTAATAGTCGCTAATCCGCCAGAAGCAATATCGGGTGGCAAGGTAACAATAAAAGGTCCTTCTTCTGGCACAACATTGACGGCCACTGAACTATTGTAAGTCAAATCATCAAGACCAAGACAACTTAATTCGTATGCTTTTCCTTCAGTTAAATTCCCTGTAGATAAGCCTATCAAATTTTGCGTTCCCGTCGTTGGTTCCGGATCAAGCAGAGACGGAAGAATGTCGCAAGACTCAGTGTTAAATGAATTCCAGGTAATCGTAGCGGGAAAACCAGAAGCAATGTTGCAAGATATTTCTGACCCATTACATTTAATCCAACCGAAGGAAAGAACATTGACCGTGACTGAACTATTGAAAGTGGTTCCATCTAACCCAAGACAACTTAAATCGTATGTTTTATTAGTAGCGAGAGATCCAGTAGAATTACCCGCAGAATTTTCTGTGCCAGTCCAGCCGTCAGGAGCTACTGCGCATGAATCAGTATAGTTGGAAGACCAAGTGATTGTAGCTGAACCATTATAAGGAATAGTGCATGGAGTATCTAATCCGTTACATTTAATCCAACCATCGGGAGCAGGAAAATTATTTATTTCAATCGCAGTATAAATCGGTGTCGTATTACCAGCGTTATCTTCCACAATTATGGTAAGAGTATGTGGACCTTCATTCAAAGAAGTAGTGTCAAAATCATACGAAAACCCAATATTAGGAAAAGCGGGATTGCTGGAAAACTGCGTTAAATCAGTTCTGCTGACTGGATAAAAACCAGGTAAATATTTAGGACTAAGTGGATCCGAACTTGCGACTAGGGTTGGATCGCTTGATGTCCAAAATTCTATTTTCTTTATTGAAGTTGAAACATCAGGCACGGCATATCCTTTTATTTGAATATTGCCGGAAACCGTAGCTCCTGGAGACGGAGATTCAAGAAGAACTATGGGAGCATCGGGATCATTAGCCACACAACTAGTTCCATTCCAGTTAGTGCCTGAGGCACAAACAGAATTAACCGTCACCCCAGAACCAGAAGAAGTAGGGACAAGAGATTCTTCATTGTTATAGAGAAAGAATGTTCTACTGCCACCAGCAACACCACCTGGAACAACGACATTTGATTTAGTGCCTGAATCAAAACTTCCTGTAGTTGGTGAAGGAGACGGAGGATATACAACATGGAAATCAGGTGAAGGATTTCCACTATCGTTAGTGTTGCTAGTCACAGCAGATCCTAGAACATTCTCAGGATTAGATACATTCCAAGTAAGGGTGACAGGACAGTTGCTTTCATTTACTCCGATGGTGCAAGTTGGAACCGAGGGAGTGAGGGTGCCGGACATAGCTCCAGTGCGAGTGGCAGTACCAACACCACTGTTGGCGCCTCCATTGCTGCCGAGACAAGTCCAATTGGTGGAACTGTTAGCAGCTGGGAAAGCGGTGTTGGAAGATGTACCCGAAGCGCATTGAGTGTCGGAGCCATAGCTAGTAGTAGCGTTTGGATAGGTCTTGCCATCAGCAGTGCCGAGTTGACCAACCACTACATTGGCGCAGACTGTCCCGTTCCAGTTAGTCCCCGCAGCACAAGCGGTATTCACGATAATTTGATTGGAAATATTCGTCGCTGAGGTAGTAACAGTGTTTCGACATTGGACGAAATAGCTGTATGAGCTTTCGCCATTCGGAGAAGCGTATACTATCGGGCTGCTGGCTTGATAGGCAGTTAAGAACGCTTGTGTATTGTCGAGCAGACGGCATTCAGTTGAACCTGAATTGGTGGTTGGAGTGTAAGCAAAGGAAACGTTTGTGTCTGGAGTGGTGTTGTATGGAGTAGAAGCGGTCACGGAGACAGTCACCGGTGTACAAGTTCCAGCAACCATCGCGGAACCAGCTGGGCAAGTGGTGCAAGTCGGAGGATTGGTTGCTCCGTTGGGGCAAGCGGAAGCCGTAAAGACCGCGCTGATAGTGTGATTAGCGATAACATTAGAAAATAGTTTGGAGGTGGCGCCGGCAACTGTTGAACCATCGATAATCAGCGAGGACACATAGTAACCGCTGGCCGGAGTAATTGTGTATGACTGATCTGAACCATAAACAACACTGGTTGCTCCAGAAGGAGAAATGGTTCCGTTCGATGCTTGGGTCGCGGTGATAGTCGATCTTGCATGACAAGCTCCGGAAACAAAATCGCTGCCCGCAGCACAAGCGGTATTCACGATAATTTGATTGGAAATATTCGTCGCTGAGGTAGTAACAGTGTTTCGACATTGGACGAAATAGCTGTATGAGCTTTCGCCATTCGGAGAAGCGTATACTATCGGGCTGCTGGCTTGATAGGCAGTTAAGAACGCTTGTGTATTGTCGAGCAGACGGCATTCAGTTGAACCTGAATTGGTGGTTGGAGTGTAAGCAAAGGAAACGTTTGTGTCTGGAGTGGTGTTGTATGGAGTAGAAGCGGTCACGGAGACAGTCACCGGTGTACAAGTTCCAGCAACCATCGCGGAACCAGCTGGGCAAGTGGTGCAAGTCGGAGGATTGGTTGCTCCGTTGGGGCAAGCGGAAGCCGTAAAGACCGCGCTGATAGTGTGATTAGCGATAACATTAGAAAATAGTTTGGAGGTGGCGCCGGCAACTGTTGAACCATCGATAATCAGCGAGGACACATAGTAACCGCTGGCCGGAGTAATTGTGTATGACTGATCTGAACCATAAACAACACTGGTTGCTCCAGAAGGAGAAATGGTTCCGTTCGATGCTTGGGTCGCGGTGATAGTCGATCTTGCATGACAAGCTCCGGAAACAAAATCGCTGCCTGAGGCACAAACAGAATTAACCGTCACCCCAGAACCAGAAGAAGTAGGGAC
>CAYIUM010000052.1:0-4674 GCA_964366675.1 uncultured Candidatus Saccharibacteria bacterium | reverse complement strand
TTCGTTCCTCCTCTAATTGCTCTAAAGCTGATTTGAATGTTTTTAGGTCTAACATAAATTTTGTATTATTAAATTTTTCTAAAAAAAAAGCCTGTTGTGACAGGACTCGTACTTTCCAAGCGTATCACAAGTAATATTTTAATGCAATCCTGTTAGAAGCAAGTCGCCCCCAGGTGACCGAAGCACTCTCGTACTCGAGAGGGCGGCTTCTAACGGGATTACATCAACCACTCAAGGTAATTTGATTGATTAACGATTGTCGCGCTACTTCCCGGGTATGCGTTCATAAATTCTTTTGGGATTTTATATTCTTTTTTCCCCCATTTAAATTCATACGCATAGAGGGAGCCGTCATAATCTTCTATGTAATCGATTTCCTTTTGACTTGTCGTACGCCAAAAATATAACCCGCGATACCAATGATTGTCCTGTATCTGCTTTTTTCTTTCAATTATGCAGAAGTTTTCCCACAAAGCGCCGATGTCATCTCTAACTTGCGCGGAATCAAGTTTATTTATAATTGCATTTCTAATTCCAAGATCATAAAAGTAAACTTTGTGTTTTCTGCCGATTTCATTCCGGAGATTTCTTGAAAACGGGTAAAGGCGAAAAATAATAAAGGCTTCTTCAAGGATATACATGTATCTCAATATTGTTTCCCTCCTGACGCCGAGTTTTGTGGCTAATTCATTATATGAAACTTCATTACCCAACTGGTAAGCCAGCATTTCCAGAAGATTTCTCAATAATTCGGGTTTCCGGATTTCTTCAAAACCCGAAATGTCTTTGTAGAGGAAATTGCTTGAGAGAGTAGTCAAGTAGTCTATTTTTAAAATTGCTTTGCCGGTAATAACATCTGGATAACTTCCATATACAAGCAAGTTGCCGATATTTTCTGCGCCCCCTTTGTTTGCAGAATATATTTCTTTTAATGAAAAAGGATACAAAATATATTTGAACATTCTGCCTACGAGCGGTTCCCCAATTTGCGCCGATAAATAAAAGCTTGATGAACCTGTTGCAATAATTTGTATTTCTGGATAAGTGTCCACGAGAATTTTCAAGTTAAGTCCGATATTTTTTACTTTCTGGGCTTCATCAATCACAAAAAATTTTCCCTCGCCCAAAAATGCGCGGAGTTTTTTGGCATCTTCTGTGGCCATACCGTTGGCATTTGCGACAATGTCGCAATTTATATAACTCTTGTCATTGCCATATTTTCTAATAAGTTCTTTGGCAAGAGTGGTTTTACCAACTTGCCTGGGACCTTGAATGACAATAATTTTCCTCTTAAAAATTATTTCCTGCAAGTGGACATTTTGAATACATATTTTTATGGCATCAATATTTTATTATAAAAACAATAAAAATAAAACTTGTTTTTATAATGCTGTATATGTATAATTCACATATAAATTTATATGGCACTTACATCATTACGGCAAGTTTTAGACGAAGCGAAAAAGGGTCAGTATGGGGTCGGGGCTTTTAATGTGAATAATCTTGAGCAAATTCAGGCAATAATGGAAGCGGCTTCTGAGACGAATTCCCCTGTTATTTTACAAGCAAGTCGAGGTGCTAGAAAATATACGAACGACAAGTTTTTGTATCATTTGATCATAGCGGCAACAGAAATATATCCCAATATACCTGTTGTTATGCACCAAGACCATGGAACTATCGAAGCGTGTAAATCAGCCATTGATCTTGGATTTACCAGTGTCATGATAGACGGTTCGCTTCTTGCTGATGACAAAACTCCAGCATCGTTTGAGCAAAATATTGAAGTCACGCGTACCGTAGTAGAATATGCTCATGCGCGTGGGGTCTCAGTAGAAGCTGAACTCGGCTGTATTGGCGGGATAGAGGATGGACATGGAATTGGCGCAGACTCAAATTTGAACAACTACCTAACTGACCCAGACCAAGCAGTAGAATTTGTTAAAAGAACCGGTGTTGATGCTCTAGCTGTTGCTATTGGTACCAGCCATGGAGCATACAAATTTAACAGAAAACCCGATCACAATATATTGATAATGGACCGCATTATTGAAATTCATAAAAAACTTCCCAATACACACCTTGTTATGCACGGTTCTTCCAGTATCCCGCAGAATTTACAAGACATAATCAATAAATATGGAGGGGAACTTAAGCAAACATGGGGTGTGCCAATATCTGAAATCCAAATTGGTATAAAAAATGGGGTGCGGAAAATAAATGTAGATACGGATATTCGTCTCGCGATGACTGCCGGTATCCGAAAGGTTATGGCTGAAAATCCCAAGGAATTTGACCCACGGTCGTATCTCAAAGAAGGCAGAAGAATCGCTAAAGAAATGATAGCGAAAAGAATGATTGATTTTGGTCAAGCGGGGCATGCTAATGAGTATGTCGCAAAAAGTCTAAAAGAGATGCGCAAGTATTACGCGCAATAAGGGTTTTAGATAAACAGTATCGCGCTTCCGGCAATCATAATTGCGATTGCGATAATTTTTGGAACCAAAATATGCTTTGTTAAATTTTCTTTTGCGATATGCGGGAAGAATTTGGCATAATATACTTTGAATTACGAAACTCCCAAAATCAGTTTTCCCTAAAGCACGCCGAAAACCCTCAAGCTTCCTTGATTTTAAAAACAAAAGCATATTTTTCTCTTTAAAAATTAATTTTGCGGACTTCCTTGACTCGCTCTTTTATATCTATTGGATACTCTCCTGTAAAACAGGATGTACATAGCTGGTCTTTTGGAATTCCAGTTGCTTCTATCATGCCTTTATATGAAAGAAAATTCAGTGATGTAACTCCTAAGAATTTTCTCATTTCTTCTACGGACTTTGTGGCTGCGAGCAAATTCTCTTGCCGCGGAGTATCAATTCCATAAAAATCTGGATACTTTACTGGGGGTGAACTTACTAAAAAGTGCACTTCTTTGGCGCCGGCCTTGAATAATTCCCGCACAATTTGACGACTGTTGGTTCCGCGGACTATTGAGTCGTCAATAATCACGACCCTTTTCCCGGCGAGCATTTCAGGCAACGGGTTTAATTTTAGCTTTACGACTGCTTCGCGGGTGTGTTGCTCGGGCTCAATAAATGTGCGGTGGATATAACGATTTTTTATTAGCGCCATTTCAATCGGAATGCCGGTTACATTTGAATAGCCTATGGCGGCAGCGATAGCGGTTTCCGGTACGGGCACGACTATGTCAGCCTTTACGGGGAATTCTCTACCGAGCTGTTCCCCGTATTTTTTTCTAACTTCATAAACTAGTTTTCCCATTAAATTACTGTCTGGTCGGGCGAAGTAAACAAATTCAAAAAGATCAAATTTCTGGTTGGCTGGAACAATTTGTGTGGATTTTAGACCATTTTCCCCGATTGTTACCATTTCTCCAGGTAGCACATCTCGTAAAAATTCCGCACCGATGGTTTTGAATGCGCAAGTTTCAGAAGCAATCACATATCCGCCATTGAGTTTTCCAAGCGAAAGCGGACGGATGCCACATTGGTCGCGTACAGCCACGAATGAATCTTTGGTTAGCACCAAAAGCGAAAACGTGCCGGTAAAAAGGGGATAACACACACGTACCGCTTCTGGTAGCGTTTTCCCTTCATGTAAATAAAAACTTATGGCAAGCGCCATAAGTTCGGAATCAGATTGATCGTCTGTGGTCGGAATATTTTTCTTACCTAAAAATGAAACCAGAGCGGTAGTGCTCGGTAAGTTGCCATTATGCGCTAAAGCCAAAAGTCCATCGCTAGCCCTTATGCCTCCACCCTTGTAGGAAGTGTCGATAATTGGCTCAATGATAACAGGTTGCGCGTGGCTGACATGGTTGCCTTTTGATGTGGAATAGCGATTGTGCCCAATTGCGGCAAATCCCGCTAGTTTTTTTATTTTTTCTTCGGTAAATACATTTGAAACTAACCCTTTGTTGCGGAAAGAGCGTAGATGGACGCCGTCCGTAGCGGCGATTCCCGAAGCTTCCTGTCCGCGATGTTGAAGCGCGAAAAGTCCGAAAAATGCTATACGCGCCACTTCACGGTCTTTGCTATAAATACCAAACACCCCACATTTTTCGTTTAAGTCTCCCATATATTATTTATTTGCCTGGACTAAAACATTTATGTTGTCTTGATTATACTTGATATCCGGATAATGTCACGCCCAACTTTAGTAAGTCCCCACACCTTCTAAAATACTCATCTATCTCAAATGCTTTAATGACAGGTAGTTTTTGAACCAGTTTTAATACTTTCATCAAAAAAATAAAAAATTCTCTAAAACCAAAAGGTATTTTTGTCGCCCAATTTCTAGGTGTAAAAGACAGCTGGAATGGCGATATAAAAACTGCTACCTTAAGAGCTAACTATATCTTTCATACTAGAAAACAAGCAGTCAATTTACTGTCCGGTTTGAAGATTTTAGAATTCAAAGAAAAAGATGAAGATGGTAAAACAGTTTTAGGTGAATTAAAACACTGGCACATTTTCTATTTCATTGCTCAAAAAAGATAAAAAAGGTCTACCTTATACCGGATTATATCACAAAAACTCTTGTAAAAACTAACCGGCAGAGAATGGAATTATGCCCGATTTGGTATTGGGGGGGATTAGGAAAATAAAAAAGGGAATAAAAAAAGCCGAATGTGAATGTTGACTTGTCGGCTCG
>CAYIUM010000051.1:0-4682 GCA_964366675.1 uncultured Candidatus Saccharibacteria bacterium | reverse complement strand
CAAAGTAAAAACTCGGGAAGAAAAAGTATTTGCTATTGTCGGATTTTTAGCAATATTGGAGTTGGTTCGAAATGGAATTTTGCACGCTATACAAGAGGACGGTTTTGCAGATATTATTATTAGCAAGAAAATATGAATTTAGAATCAAAAATAGAAGCAATATTATTTTGGAAAGGAGAACCGATTTCACGAAAGAGACTCGGAGAAATTTTGAAAGTTGGTCAGAGTGAAATAAATGAAGGCATAGAAAAATTAAAAGAAAATTTAAAAACGCGGGGTATAGTGTTGTTGGAAAAAGAAAACGAGCTTGCGCTCGGCACAGCGCCGGAACTTTCCAAGCTGATTGAAGACTTGCAGAAAGAAGAACTGAACAAAGATCTTTCTAAGGCCAGTCTAGAAGCGTTATCTATTATTCTTTATAAAAATGGAGTAAATCGGGCCGAGATTGATTATATAAGGGGAGTGAATTCCAGTTTTACTTTGCGCGCTTTGTCTGTGCGTGGGCTTATAGAAAGGAGTTTGGATCCAAAAGACAACAGACGCTATATTTACAAGCCCAGTTTTGAATTACTGTCTTTCATGGGCGTCAAATCTGTTGAAGAATTGCCGGACTACTCGGAAATAAGTAATTCAATAAACGTTGCGGCAGAGAATTTAGAGGAGGAGACCTCTCATACCCCCTCCGCCCCAAGAGATTAACTGGGCACCTCCCCCTATGTAGGGGGAGGTTGGGTAGGGGTAAAGGGGTGAGGTGTATTTATGAAATCAGAAACTAGAAATTGTCAGAATTGTAAGAACGAATTCATAATAGAACCGGACGATTTTTCTTTTTACGAAAAAATAAAAGTTCCTCCGCCGACGTTTTGCCCAGAATGCAGATACATTCGCCGACTTTTGGATCGAAATGAATATAATTTATATAAAAGAAAGTGCAGTGCGACGGGGAAGGATATTATTTCCATTTATCGACCGGAAATGCCATTCCCGGTGTACGAACAGGAATACTGGAAATCTGATGCATTTGATCCTAAACAATATGGACGAGAATTTGATTTTAGTCGATCTTTCTTTCAACAATTTGAAGAATTAAGGCAAGTAGTGCCACACTTGGCAATGGTGAATTCGAGAAGTGTAAATAGTGAATACACTAACCAAGCAAACGACAATAAAGATTGTTACATGCTTGTTACCAGTAGTTTCAATGAGAAATGCATGTATGGAAGCTGGCACGGAAAATGTTTTTTTAGTTCTGATTGTTACATGGCTGAGCAAAGCGAGTTTTGCTATGAATGTGTTGACGTTACTAACTGTTCGCATTGTGCTTGGCTTCATAACTGTTCCAACTGCATAGAGGTGTATTTTTCAAGCGATTGTCGAGGATGTACTGATTGCTTTGGATCTATAGGATTAAGAAACAGGCAATATTATTGGTTTAATGAAAATATAGGAAAAGAAGAATATTACAAAAGGGTGAAGAAATTTGCATGGAGTAGAAAATTCATAAAAGAGACAAGGGAAAAATTTTCTAAATTTTGTTTAAACATGCCGGTGAAATATTACCACGGTTCGCAAATTAAAGATTCCTCTGGCGATTATATAGAAAGTTCGCAAAGAATGCGCTTGGCTTTTAATTGTCGTGATAATAAAGATACCGCTTATATGCAAGACGTATGGTGGCACACTCAAGATTGCAGAGACTGTACTGAAATTATTGTTGGGGAATTGGCTTATGAAATGCAGGGTGTTGATTCTCCTCATCGTTCGATTGTCGCGAGAAGTTGTTTAAATTCCATCACTGATTCATATTACTGTGACATGTGTTTTAGCGCACAGGATTGTTTTGGGTGTTTTGGTCTTAAACAAGGACAATATTGTATTCTAAATAAGCAATATACCAAAGAGGAATATAAAAAATTGAAAGAAAAAATAATAGAACATATGAAGAAGGCGGGGGAGTGGGGAAAGTATTTTCCTGCCAAGCTTTCTCCATTTGCCTATAATGAATCAATGGCACAGGATTATTTTCCTTTAACAAAAGAAGAAGCTCTCCAAAGGGGATACAAATGGTATGATCACCCTATTCGTGAGTATGAAACGACGATGGAAACTTCTGATCTGCCGGAAACATTTACAGATACAAAAGAAGATATTACAAAAGAAATAATACAGTGCTCTTCACAAAATTCTAAAGAATCAATATCAAAATATCCTTTATGCACGACCGCTTTCAGAATTACTCCTCTCGAATTTTCTTTATATAAAATTTTAAATTTACCTATACCTGAAAAATGTTTTCCATGTCGGAGACAGGACAGATTTGCACTTAGAAATCCAAGAAAACTCTGGCACCGAGCTTGCATGTGCGAAAAAGAAAACCATTTTCACGGGGCAGGGAACCCACGCCAAGGCGGGGCAAGGTGCGAAGTAGAATTTGAAACCAGTTATGCTCCCGATCGACCTGAAATAGTATATTGCGAAAAATGTTATCAGCAGGAGGTTTATTAATCTCTAATTCGCGCGAATAGGCGAATTGTCAAACATGTCAAACACCGAGTGTTTGACAATTAAAGGCACTCTGGGTTGATGGCTAGGACATAGTTATTTATCAAATTTAGAGCTGAAACGTTTTCATCCCCCAAAAATCCTTTTATATCTTCTTCTGTTATTATTTTTTTATATTCTTGAGTAAAAGCCCTAGAGAGGGGTAGGAAAGACCAATGCCATTTTTCTTCGTTGTAGCCGGTAGGTCTGATGTTACCCTTTAAGTTATAAGTTTGGCAAAATCCAAACAAAGGAGTATTTTTCGTGAGCCAAGCATAAACTTTTTCTCCTTCTTCCGTTTTGAAATATTCCAAATTCGCGTTATTGATATCTATATCCGTGCCCCAATGATGGCGGGAAGTTCCCGGAACAGAACTGTATTCCAGTATTTTCTGAAATCTTTCTAACTCATCAGGTAGACTTTCTGATAAATCTTGTCCATCTACAAACGTAAAACCGGTCCATTTTTTCTCCCAAATATCTTTTTGATAATCAAAATTACGGGTAGCCGAAGCAATTTTCAAGTCTATCCCATCCTTTTCAGCGGTAGCTAACATCCACAAAAAAGCTTCCAAGGTTTCTTTTCTTAAATATATTTTATTAGGAACTATGGTGTATTCTTGGGGTATTAAAACAAAGTCCTCTCTTTGCGCCGGATCAAATTTACCGGTCAGATAAATTTTTTTCTCCGCCGCTATTTCCTGTTCTTTTCTCTCCCTTTCTTCCTCTTTTTGCCTTAAATCTAAGAAGTCTGTTGTGAAGTAGGGCGTGAAAACAATGAACGCCAACAGGAACACCAATAGGGCCAATGCAAATTTAAAAATATTTTTTTCCACCCAAAAACAATAACACAAGGATGCATTTTAATCAAAAAATGCTACAATGGTCGGATGTATTTGAACTTGATCAAAATTTTTGTGCCGATGACGCTGACCTTTTTTTTAGGGCTTTTTTTGACGCCCATCGCCACGCATTTTTTCTACAAGTACAAAATGTGGAAAAAATATTCCAGAAATATAGATATAACCATCCCTGATTTTTCCAGGATTCACAATGAAAAAGAAGAATTAAAAACTCCACGCGTTGGCGGAATAATAATATGGGTTTCCGTGCTTTTCGCTATACTTATTTTTTATCTGGTATCCGTTTTATTTCCTTCAAATTTCAATTATGAAATGAATTTTTTAAGCCGCAATCAAACTCTCATACCAACCTTCACGCTTCTTTTTGGATCGCTTATCGGACTTTGGGACGATTTTATTCAAATTTACGGTAATGGCAGGTTTGCTCGTGACGACAAATCTTGGCGCAAGTGGAAAGTTTTTCTTGTCAGTTTCATTTCCCTTCTCATTGGACTTTGGTTTTTTTATAAATTAGGCATAACGTCTTTTCATATTCCTTTTGCCGGAGAAATGTATTTAGGTATTTTTATCATCCCATTTTTTATAATAGTGACTCTGGCTACTTTCTCCGGTGGAGTAATTGATGGCCTAGACGGCCTTTCCGGAGGTGTTTTTGCTTCCATTTTTGCCGCGTACTCCGCCATTGCTTATGCCAACAATCAAATAGACCTAGCTGCATTTTCCGGAGTTATGACTGGAGCAATACTTGCGTTTCTTTGGTTTAATATTCCCACGGCCAGATTTTACATGGGTGAAACGGGTATCATGGGTCTCACGATTACTCTGGCTACCTTGGCCTTTTTGACAGATTCGGTTTTAATTCTTCCGATTGTCGCGCTGCCCCTTGTTGTCACATCTCTTTCAGTTATTTTGCAAATGTTATCAAAAAAATTAAGAGGAGGTAAAAGATTATTCAAACTTGCTCCGATCCATCATCACTTTGAGGCGATTGGTTGGCCGTCTTTCAAAGTCACTATGCGTTTCTGGGTCTTTTCGGTTGTTTTTGCCATTATTGGCGTTATTTTAGCAGTTATAAGTAGATGAATTCAAGGCAAGACCTCCATGTGAGATCTTGTTTTTAGACAAACATGAGAGGAAAAAAAATAGACAGATTTTTTCTAACTATAGTGTTGCTGCTAATTTTCATTGGAGTGGCTATGTTTATTTCCGCGTCTTTGGGGGTTTTAGCTAAAAACGAAAAAACTTTTTATTCGGTGCTTTTCAACCAGCTAGTTTTAG
>CAYIUM010000050.1:4036-4780 GCA_964366675.1 uncultured Candidatus Saccharibacteria bacterium | reverse complement strand
TACCGAAGGTCATACTCGACCAATATTAATGTTGGCGGATCATCCGGAAGAGCAGATGGTTTTATTTAAAGAAATCGTCTATAAAAAAATCACCGTACGCGAAGCGGAAAGACTGGCTCGCAAAATCGCTTATGACCGAGTGCGCAAGAAAGAATTCATGCCCGATCCGGAAATAATCGAATTGGAGGAAGAATTTCAAGAAAAACTTGGCACTCGGGTACATATAGACAGAAAAGAACTGGGCGGACAGATAAAAATAGATTATTTTTCTACTGAAGATCTGCGCGCTATTTTGGATTTGATCAACAAATCAACTATAGAAAAAAAGCCAAATGAAATGATGGATAAATATGTTACGCAAAACGTTCCCGCTCCAATACCTAAAGCAATGGAAGGCGGAACTTTGAATCCTGAAATGCCTCTTGATGATCGATCTAAGGAAGAAAAGAAAGAAGACGACGCCGAACTTTATAATCTTTCCAACTTCAGCGTCTAATTTTAATGCCTTTAATTTAGAACAAATAAAGATAAGATACAAAATGTTATGGAAGAGTTTTCAAAAATTGAAATAAATGAAACGCAACCAAGACTTTTATTTAAGGTTATTTTGATGCGGCACGAAGAGACTGACTATGAAGCCGGAGGAGGACATTTGACGGGTGGAGGAGTTGAAAAAGCAGTCAAGACTGGAGAAAATTTAAAGAAGGATAAATTCTTTTCCGATGAAAATCCGATTTTACTTTT
>CAYIUM010000050.1:0-4026 GCA_964366675.1 uncultured Candidatus Saccharibacteria bacterium | reverse complement strand
CGTGTGCTCTTCCGATCTTAGAACTGAAGAGACTTTAGATGCTGTCGCGAAAGGGGCAAGGGTACCAGCAGAAAATAAAAGAAAGAGTACCGCAATGAGAGGAAGCAAGATTGCCAATCTGGAAGCCTTTTTAAGGCGTAAAAAAGAACTAGGTTCTACTCAGGAAGCGGTGGCTAAAGATTACCATGAGGGAGAAAGCCATCCGGAAATTATTGAACCTCCTGAAAAATCCAAAGAACGACTTTATAGAGCAATGGAGTATTTAATAAGATCAATAATGAAAAATGTTGATGAATCAAAAAACACTTCACCTCAAATTTTTGCAGTTTCTCATTTTGAAATAATTACTCATCTTATTGATGATGTTTTTGGAATTGAAAATATTGGGAAATATGATTCTCCTTCTTTTGGCGAGCAAGTTAAAATTTCTGCATTCCAAACAGAAAATAGGGACGAAGTCTTGTTAGATATCGAGTTTCGCAATCTCAGAAAAAAGGTTATTTTCAATAGAAAAACAAGGATGATTGGACAAATCACGAAAAAATGACCGGCAGTCTAAGCTTGGCCGAAAGATTTGAGTTTGCTGAGCAAGCTATTTTTTTCTAGATAAGACTTTATGTGTTTTTTGGCCACGGTTGTTTTTACATATTCCAGCCATTTACTGGAAGGATGGGCGTCTTTCTTTTTTATTATCTCTACAATATCTCTGTTTTTTAGCTTGGAAAAAATATGGGACATTTTGCCGTTGATTTTTGCTCCGGCGGTATGATCTCCTATATCCGAATGGATGGAATAAGCAAAATCTATCGGGCTGGAATCTTCCGGCAAATCCACAACATCTCCTTCTGGAGTAAAAACGAAGATTCGGTCGTTGAAAAAATCCATTTTTAAATGTTCCAGAAATTTTTTAGGTTCATTCGGCGTGTAATTCAATTCTTTCAGTTCTTCAATCCACTTGAATTTTTGTTTTTCGCTTATGGTTTTTTGAGCTTTGTTTTCTTTGTAAGAAAAATGCGCGGCGATGCCATAGGCCGCATCTGTATCCATTTCTTTAGTTCTTATTTGAATTTCAGCGATTCCGCCGGAGCCGGTAAAGACAGTAGTATGAATAGACTGATAGCCGTTCGGTTTAGGAAGCGCGATGTAGTCTTTTATCCTGCCGGGCAGGGGGTTCCAAATGGAGTGTATGATTCCTAAAATTTTATAACATTCTTCTATGGTGTTTACAACCACCCGGAGCGCGATTATATCGTAAACTTTCTTTAGATCCATTTCATACCTTGTAAGTTTTTTCCATAAACTGTACTTGTGTTTTATTCTTTGATTTATTTCAATTACTTTTACTTTATTTTTTTCTAATTCTTTTTCAAGTTCTTTTTGTATTTCAGTTATGTATTTCTGATGCAGTTCTTGTTTTTTCTTTATTATTTCTTCTATTTGCAAATATTCTTTCGGATAGGCATAGGGGAAGGCGGCATCTTCCAATTCGCCTTTTAATTTTCCAATCCCGAGGCGGCTGGCCAGTGGCGCGTAAATTTCTATCGATTCCAGAGCGATTCTTTGTTTTTTATTTTCTGGTAAGTATTGCAGAGTACGCAAGTTGTGCAATCTGTCAGCGAATTTAATAATAACCACGCGTAAATCATTTGCCATCACCACAAAGAATTTACGCAAACTTTCCACATATCTTTCGTGTCCGTGGTATTTTAGAATCCCTAATTTCTTAACTCCAGTTATCAAAAACAATGTATCGTCATTGAATTCTCTTTTTATTTCTTCTTCTGGAATTTTTGTGTTTATTAGTACATCGTGCAATAAACCTCCAGTAATGGTTTGTGCATCCATCCCCAGGTCGGCCAAAATTTTTGCGGTTTCAAAAACATGATTGAAATATGGTTCTCCACTTAGTCTTTTCTGACCTTCGTGCGCAAATTCCGCGAACTCATAAGCTTTTTTTATAAGCTCTTCTCCATTTTTGTCCACCCCTCCTGCCACGAGGTTTGTTATTTCCCTGACGCTTGGCATAAAGCTATTATAACCACAAACAGAGGGTATAAACAAATTTATTTATTCTTTCTCTTAATCCTCGATTTTCTTAATTTTATGAGGATTATGCATCGGGCAAGTTTTGTTGGAGCATCTTTCTGGTATAGTTTTTGTACCTTCCATCATCAAACTGCCACATTCTTTACAAATATTGCCTGTTGGTTTAGCCTTGATGGCGAATTTGCATTTTGGATAATTGGAACAGGAATAGAAAATACCGAATCGTCCGCGGCGTTCGCTTATATCTCCAGTTTTGCATAAAGGACAGAGTACACCCGTTTTCTTTTTAGCTTCATCAGCTTCATCATTTTTAATGAATTTACATTTTGGGTAACGCGAACAAGAAATAAAAGTGCCGGTGCCGTCACGTCTTTCCCGAATAACAAGTTTACCGCCTCCACTTTTTCCTTTTTTGTCTCCACATTCCGGACATTTTTCTCCAGTTTCCTTCGGGCCTTTTAATTCAGTGCCGTCCAGCATCAAAGCCCCGTTGCAATCTGGATATTTAGAACAGGAGTAAAATTTGCCGGCCCGGGAAAGTTTGATAATCATGGAGTTGCCGCATTTTGGACATTTTATATGAGAGGGCGCTGCTCCCAAGTTTGTGGCTTTTTCCAGCTTTTCTTTTGATTTTACGTCTTTTGAAAATGGTTCGTAGAAATCCCGCAAAGTTTTTTCATATTCGCGTTCGCCTCGTGAAATTTCATCCAGTTCATCTTCCATCTCCGCGGTAAAAGTATCGGAAATATAATTGGGAAAATTATTTTCCAAAAAGTCCGATACCACTTCACCGACGTCTGTAGGAAAAAGCGTTTTTCCTTCTTTGTTGACATAGCCTCTTTCTTCAATAGTTCTCATGATGGAAGCATAAGTCGAAGGCCGTCCAATACCTCGATTTTCGAGTTCTTTAATGAGTCCTGCCTCGCTATATCTGCTTGGTGGTTCGGTAAATTTTTCTTCTTTTATTAAATCAAGCAATTTCAATTCTTCGCCCTCTTTACACACCGGCAGTTCTACATCATCACCTCGAGCATCAGTATCTACCGCAAGCCATCCAGGGAAGAGAAGGCGAGAGCCATTGGCTGAAAAGTCTGGCAGATCTTTATGGTTATTGATAAAAGCGGAAATTTTTGTTTTCAACAGTTCCGCGTCAGCCATTTGGGAAGATGCGGCGCGTTCCCAAATTAATCTATAAAGTTTTTCTCCTTCTCCACTGCCTACGATAAGTTTATCAATATGAGTTGGTCTGATCGCTTCATGAGCTTCCTGCGCGTTCTTTGATTTAGTTTTGTAAATTCTTGCTTGCGCATATTCTTTTCCATATTTTTTTTCAATAAAAGAAACAATTTGTCCTTGCGCGACTGTAGATAGATTCGTGCTGTCTGTTCGCATATAAGTAATGTACCCTGCTTCGTAAAGTTTTTGGGCTATTTGCATTGTACGTGAAGGAGAGTAGCCTAGCCGAGAGCTAGCAGTCTGTTGAAGAGTGGAAGTGGTAAAAGGAGCTCGAGGGGAACGTTTTTGCTTGGACTCTTTCACTTCACTTATAATCCAAGTACCGGCTTTTCCCGCTTCCATAATTTTTTCCACTAATTTTTCATCTCTTGGTTCTTCGGAACATTCCAAAGTTAATTTTTCGGATTTAAGAGTTTCATCCTCACCCCTTGCTTTCCCCTCTCCATTACTATGGAGAGGGGTTGGGGAGAGGGAAGGAATTTTGAATTCCCCTAAAATTTTCCAGAATTTTTCCGGAATAAAAGCGCGAATTTCGCGCTCTCGTTCCATAATTATGCGAAGCGCGGGGGATTGAACTCTACCAGCCGAAAGTCCGTAACGCACTTTTTTCCAAATAATCCCCGAAAGATCATAGCCGACCAACCGATCCAAAACCCTGCGTGCTTCCTGAGCTTTACGCAAATGGGTGTCGATTTTCCTGGGATGTTCAAGGGCTTCTTCTACTGCTTCTTTTGTAATTTCGTG
>CAYIUM010000049.1:0-4791 GCA_964366675.1 uncultured Candidatus Saccharibacteria bacterium | reverse complement strand
AGGCATTCCTCTGCAAAAGGAATATACGTGGGTGCGATTCCCACCCAGGCCTCAATTTACTTTTCTCTTAGCAGTTCGTCAATTTTTTGTCGGTGTTTTTCTCCTAGGTCGATGGCGATATCGATAAAGGGAATATTTTTGGTGGCCATATTTTTTCCGATAAATCTCCGCAATTCTCCTCTTTGTCGCTTAGCGAATTCCAGTGCCTGTTTTTCCTTGGAAGTAGGGAAGACGGTAATGAAAACTGTCGCCTGTTTCAAGTCCGGAGAGCAAGAAGCGGAAGTTACGGTGATGAGCGAAGTTTTGTCGCTCGTCCGTTCCAAAAACTCCGCCGAGAGTTCTTTCAGAAAATTTGCCACTTTTTCTTGCCTTGCCATCCCAGTACTAAAATTTAAATATATTAATAATTGTGGTCATGTAATTTAATCAAAAATTTAGTACGGGACAGGTTTATTTTTGCGCTATAGAAAATAATTCTAAGATATCGCCCGGCGCGATTTCTATTTTTGATTCAAGCATCATGCCGAACTCCGATCCTTCTCCCGCCTCGCTTGTTTTTGTTTTGCCCTTCTCTAAATTAACGATCTTGCCCCTGCCTATTTCAAATTCTCGTCGCATAATTTTAACCGTTCCATTCAAAACTATGCGTCCCGCTGTCACTTTTCCACCTATAATTTGGCGTTCTTTAGTGCGGCTGAAAGCTCTGATGATTTTTGCTCTTCCCGTGGTTTCTATTGTTTCCACTCTCGGTCTTCTTTTTTCCATCTCTTCCTGCAGCCACTCCGTCATTTTATAAATAACATCAAAGAACGAGACAATGATATTTCTTTTTTGGGCAATTTCCAGAGCGCTTTTGTCGGCTTTCACTTTGAATCCAATAATAATCGCATTCTCGCTGTTAGTTATGTTTTTAATGTCGGATTCAGAGATTGGTCCTACCCCGCGCGCTATAATTTTGAATTCTGCCCCCTCGTTTTTTATTTTTGTTATTTCTTTTTCTATGGCTTCCAAAGAGCCGGACACATCAGCTCTTAGCACTATGGGGATTATTTTTTTATTTGTTGACTTGGTATTCGAAGTACCAAGTGGTGCTTCGGTTGTCAAATGCTGCCAATTTTGGGTGTATTCCAGAGCATCTTTTTTGTTTTTAAAACTTTTAAAGGCTGCTCCTACTTTCGGCATTTTATCAAAACCGCAAAGACGGATTGGCAAAGAAGAAGAAGCGTTTTCTATCATTTCTCCCTTAAAATTTTGCATGATGCGCGTGGAGCATATAGTATTTTCAATAACCACAAACATTCCTTTTTTGAGGGTTCCATTTTTAACGATCAAAGTTGCTTGGATGCCGCGTTTTGCGTCAAGATTCGCTTCTAATATAAAACCGGAAGCGTTTTCTTCGGTCTTGTCCGTAAAATTTTCCATTTCCGCCAGAATTAAAATTAAAGATAATAAATTGTCCACTCCGGCGCCGGTTTTGGCAGAAATCTCCACATAAGGAACTTTGCCTCCGTAATTTTCCAAATATATTTCATTTTCCGCCAATTCTTGTTTTGTTTTTTCAATGTTGGCGTTTGGCTTGTCTATTTTATTTATAGCGATAATAGCAGGCAACTTCGCTTCAACAATTGTTTTCCAAGCTTCAATGGTCTGCGGTTTTACGCCATCTTCAGCCGAGACCACCAGAATGGCGATATCCGCGATAGATGCTCCGCGTTCCCGCATTTTTGAAAAAGCTTCGTGTCCAGGAGTGTCTAGGAATGTTATCTTATGTTCTACCCCTTTCTCATCTTTACCTGCCCCGTAGGAAGCTTGCTTTCCTTCGGGGTGTAAAATCTCATACGCAGAAATATTCTGAGTAATTCCTCCTGCTTCGTTTTCTACTACGTTCGTTTTGCGAATATAATCCAAAAGAGTTGATTTGCCGTGATCAATATGACCCATGATTACCACCACAGGCGGCCTCGCCGTTATGTTTTTTTCTTTATTTTTTTCCATTTATTTTACTTCCGCTTTTTTCAGCGCCTCTTTTTCTTCCGCGCTTAACTCGTATTCCGACTTTTTGTTTTTGACGGGTTTGGCAAAAATACTCATTCGTTCCCGGGAGTATAGGCTTGAAATTACTACGCCGTCGCCTTTTTCGTTTAGCATGCCGATGGCAAAACTTTGGTTGCTACCTTGATCTGGGAAAGGGTTGAAACGAATAGTTTCAATCCCGCGGATGCTTTCTCTGGCTTTGCTGTTTAAGATGGCGATATTTTTTTGCATCTCTTCTTTCTCTCTTTTCAGATCAGCCGTATCTTTCTCCAAACTAATTATGGTATCTTCTAAATCTTTTGCTTTTTTCCCGAGAAAAAATCTCTTTAATCGCTTTTCGGTGATAATCATCCAAACAGCGCCAACAACAATGACAATTCCGGTCAAAACAAAAAAAATCGCTTCGAGCTTTATATTCATATCTTGATAATATATACTATTTTTATGCCAAAATCAAATAAAATATACATGGATTATGCATCCAGTGTGGAAGCCAATCCGAGTTCTATACATTCTTTTGGAGTAAATGCCAAGACAAAACTTCAAAACACGAGGAAAGTAATAGCTCAAATTTTGAACGCTCGTTCAGATGAAATAATTTTTACCAGTGGCGGCACGGAAAGCAATAATCTTGCCATTCAAGGTATAGTATACCCTTACCTAACCTCCCCCTACATTAGGGGGAGGAAAAAGGAGGGGGTAATGCCGCATATCATCACCACCAACATAGAACATCCATCGGTGCTGGAGACTTTTAAACTTATGAAAGAACGCAAACTAGCGCAAATTTCTATAGTGCCAGTCGAGGAAAATGGAATAGTAGATCCAAAAAAAATAAAAAAGGAAATCAAAGAAAACACCGTGCTTGTTTCGGTAATGTATGCGAATAACGAGATAGGCACGATTCAGCCGATAAGAAAAATAGCCAAAGAAATTAGGCATTTTAGAAAACAAAAGGCAAAAAGGAACGATCGGGAAAATCTTTCCTTTTTGCCTTTTTTCCACACCGATGCCGTACAGGCGGTAAATTATATGGACTTAAACGTGGCCAAGCTGGGGGTGGATATGCTTTCGCTTTCTGGTTCAAAAATAGAAGGAGCAGGCAGGGTAGGGGTGCTTTATAAAAAAAAATCTGTGCCTTTTGTAAATATCTTTGGCGGAGGAAATCAAGAGTTTGGATTTCGTCCAGGAACTGAAAACTTGCCGGCTGTTCTTGAATTTTCTAAAGCCCTACAAGTTGCCCAAAAGATGAAAGAAAAAGAAGTAACAAGATTAACTAAACTTCGCGATTATTTTATGAGGGAACTTTTAGAGATGTCAAAGCCCGCCTTTGACATAAAAATAAATGGGGATTTAAAACAAAGATTGCCGAACAATGTAAACATTACTATCCCAAACATTCCGAGCGATCTTTTGGTCATAGAATTATCGGCCAAAGGTGTTATGGCTTCAGCAAAAAGCGCTTGCCAGTCCGGAGACGGAAAAGTTTCTCATGTAATAAAAGCCATAAATAAAAATATAAAAGAAACGGACGGTTCGCTTCGTTTTTCTTTCGGCAGAAAAACAACCAAAGCTGATATTGATTACACTATTAAATCTTTGTCTCAAATTTTGACAAAATTAAAAAAGTGGTATAATTGACCCATGGATATCAAGGATCTAAATAAGCCCCAGCTGATACTGCTTGCGGTGCTCCTTTCGTTCGTTACTTCTATTGCCACCGGCATCACCACTGTTACTTTAATGCAACAGGCGCCGACTTCCTTCACTACTCCCGTGAATCGCATCATCAAGCAAACAGTCGAGAAGATCCAGCAAGTAGAAGGCAAGACCACTGTTCAGACTGTTATTGTTAAAGAAGAAGATTTAGTGGTGGATGCCATTGCCAAAAATAAGTCGGCAGTATTTACTGTCAGCAAGGAAATTTTAGATGCGGAAGGACAGGTGGCCGAGGTTTCTGCCGGCAGGGGATTTGCAGTTTCTGCCGACGGCATAGTGATAACCGATGCCAACCTTGTGCCTGACCAAGGAGTTTATTATTTGAAAAATGAAAGCGGCAAATTTAAGGCCGATTTTGTGTCTACAGACAAAGCTGGATTTTCCTTTCTTAAGGTGGGAGCTCCGCTCGATGAGAAAAATAAAGTTCTCTTTACTGTGCCTACTTTCGGAGATTTGGAAAAAATGAAGATGGGGCAGAAGATTTTAGTTTTAGGTAGCGGGATTTCTTCTTATGTTTTTGAGGGAAATAAAAGTCTTAATATTGTTATTTTGAAATCGAACGCGGGCGGACTAGTTTTTAACTTAGACGGGGAAGTTCTTGGCATCGCTCTTTCCGGCGATAACACAAATTTTGCTTCAGCCAATACTATTACCGATGCTCTTAAACCAGCAGAAACTTCGGCGCCTAAAACGCCATAGAAAAACTTATGCCACCTTTAAATAAGTTTACAACCAAATCCAAGGAAGCAATCAAAAAAGCTCATGAGCTTGCCATTGAACGCGGAGTGAATCATGTGTCTTCGCTTCATTTATTGGCTGCGCTTTTGTTGCAGGAAGAAAGCATGGTGAATTCCATTTTAGATAAATTAGAGATCGACACTATGCTTTTAATGGACTCCGTTTTAGAATTGATTGAATTGCCCGAAGCGCGCAATACTATTTCTCCTTCCTATCAGATTTACTTGAATCCTGATCTAGCTCAAGTTATAGAACAGTCGGCCAAATTGGCGGAATCAATGAAGGACGATTTTGTTTCAA
>CAYIUM010000048.1:0-4863 GCA_964366675.1 uncultured Candidatus Saccharibacteria bacterium | reverse complement strand
AAAATAGAGAAAGTTTTTGCTCAATTTGAATTTCGTAGTCTATATGGACGCTTGAAAAACTTTTTTAGTAAAGATTCGGTTAAGCTGGCAGAATTTTCTCGGGTCCTCGGGTCGTCCGCGCAGAATTCTTTAAAAGAGCGGGCTCAACCAGACCAGCTCGAAAATTCTCCAGCTTCACCTTCTCCAAACATAGATCCTGTTAAACTGCAGGAAGCCAGCATTGCCCTCTGGCTTATCAATTCCGATACTTCCAATCCACAACTGGAAGACATGTTATTATTCGCCGGTGCTGATAATTTTAATAGTGCCTACGACTTCATTTTTGCGAGACTAAAAAAAGATAATCTGGATAAAGTTTTTAATGAAATCGAGCATCCCATTATCCATATAGTACAAGAAATGGAAAATTACGGAATTTTAATAGACAAAAAATATTTTGAAAACTTATCGACCGAATACCATGTAGAATTAGATAAGCTTACCAAAAAAATATATAAAATGGCTGGTGTGGAATTCAACATAAATTCACCAAAACAGATGGGAGAAGTGCTCTTTGGAAAAATGGGGATGAAATCCGGTAAAAATAAAAATGCCAGCGGCAATTTTTCCACTAAAGTTTCCATACTGGAAGAATTGGCGGAAGAAAATCCGATCATCAAGGAGATATTGGCTTACCGAGAGCTGCAAAAATTGCTTTCTACTTACATCGATGTAATTCCCGAAATGGTTGGCCAAGATGGAAGATTGCACGCCAGGTTTTTGCAAAATGGCTCCACCACTGGAAGATTTTCCTCGCAAGATCCAAATTTACAGAACTTACCCATAAAAACAGAATTAGGCAAAAGAATCCGTAATGGATTTATCGCACCCAAAGGCTCTAAACTTTGCGCTTTTGATTATAGCCAGATTGAGCTTAGAGTGGCGGCGATCCTTTCCGATGATAAGAAAATGACGCAAATTTTTCGTGAGGGAAAAGATATTCATGCGGGCGTAGCCTCTTTTGTTTTTGGCGTACCTATTGAAAAAGTGGATTATGAAATGCGTCGGCAAGCGAAGGTGATAAACTTTGGCATTATTTACGGCATGGGAGTTTCGGCTTTACGGAAAAGTCTTGGGGGTACTCGCGAGGAAGCGCAAAAATTCTATAACAATTATTTCAATCAGTTTTCTGGCATACGTGATTATTTAGAAGAATTAAAAAAATTCGCGGTGGAACATTTTTACACGGAAACATTATTTGGCCGACGCAGAAATTTTCCAAACATCAACTCCAAAATTCCGTTTTTAAAAAACATGGCTGAGCGTACCGCCACTAATGCTCCGATTCAGGGTACGGCTACGGCTGACATTATCAAGCTTGCCATTAGATACGTGGAAGAAGATCTGGAAAAAGTCGGATTGTCGGATCAAGTTCATCTTGTGCTTCAAATCCATGATGAGCTGGTATATGAAATAAAAGAAGCTGTATTGCCAAAGGCTGACAAGATAATAAAAGATGCCATGCAAAATGTGCTAGAAAGATCGTATTTGCATTATAAAACTGATATTCCTCTTGTCGTCCACTCGGGATGCGGAAGCAATTTTGGAGAAGTGAAATAATAGATTTTTGTGCTAGAATGACAAAATGGGAATTGATAACAAGATAGAGAATAATAATCCTCATAAAAACAAAGTACATAGAGTTTTAGCTTATTCTTATTTAGTCCAATTTGCTCTGTTTTTAATGGGTTTTTTTATTGATCTTATTTTACAATTTAAAATTTCCACAAGCTTTCTAGTGACACCAATAGGGATATCCTCATTAATCTTAGGTTCTCTTTTAATTTTATGGGCGCAGATCACTTCCTATAATTTCAAAAAAGAAAATATAACCAAAGAAACTTTCAACCAAGGGCCCTATCGCTACACTCGAAGTCCCACTCATTTCGGACTTTTTCTTTTGATGCTGGGGTTTGGTGTGATAATGAATACTCCATTTGTTATTTTGTTTACAATTATTTCTTTTTTTGTTTCCAAATTTGTTTTTTTGAACAAACAAGAAACAATTCTAGCCGAAAAATATGGTGATCCCTATATAGAATATAAAAAGTTAGTCAAATTTTAACTTACCTGTCCCGTACTAAATTTTTGATTATAAAATATGACCATTATAAATAAAAACTTAAAATTTTAATACTGGGATGATATATCTTTTCGCCGGGGATGATACAAAAAATAAGCATCTGGCTTATGAAAAATTCATAAAATCTATACCGACAAGCACGGAAACTTTTTATTTCAATAGAAACAATTTCAATCAGATACAGATTGAAAGCTTGTATTCCGGTTCCGGTCTTTTTTCGTCGAAATTCGCTGTAATGTTTTCTAATATTTTTGAAAACGAAGAAACGCGAGATTTCATCTTGGAAAAACTAGATCTGATGGGACAATCAGGCAACTCTTTTATTTTTTTAGAAGGGAAGTTAGGTAAGCCAATCTCGGATGCTTTTAAAAAAGCTAGAGCGGAATTCAATATATTTGAGTTACCGAAAGAAAAAAAAGAAAAGTACGATAATTTTTTGGTAGCTAATGCTTTTGCCGCGAAAGACAAACTCCATACTTGGGTTTATTTTCGTCAGGCAATGGACAAGGGGGTAGGGATGGAAGAAATTATCGGGGTTCTTTTTTGGAAAATAAAAAATATGGTGATAAAAAAAGATTTTAGAAAATTTTCCGAAACTGAACTCAAGAACTCTGCTTCCCGCCTTTCCTATTTGTTGCCAAAAGCCCGCAAAGAAGGGCGCGATGCCGAATCAGCTTTCGAACAATTTTTATTAGAAGCTTTTTAATGTCTTGATTTTTAGCCTTATTTCATATATATTTTCGAGTATGCGCCCATAGCTCAGTTGGTAGAGCAGATCCCTTTTAAGGATAAGGTCGCAGGTTCGATCCCTGCTGGGCGCACAGCGTAAAGAAAAATCTGCATTTCTGCAGGTTTTTTAGTTGTGCGGACCACAGCGATGTTTTGCGAGTACGCAAAACCGCGAGGGGTGGGCTGCGAAAATTTCGAGCGACGGCGAGAAATTATTTGTAGCCACAAAGTGCGAAACAAAACTATTCCTGACCACAAAATAAATGTTATACTACAAATATGCACAGCCTTAATAAAACTTTGGTATATTTTTTAATATTTACGATAATAAGTTCCGCATTCGCTTATAGTATTGTAGTCAAAGCCTACAACAATGTTTTTGAGCTGGATTATTCCAGCGAGTAGTTTTTTCTTTATGGATAAGATTGCCGAGTTGGAAAAACTTAAACTGAAAGTGGAAAATGATAAACGTTTGCCGCTTTTAGGATCAAATCTTGTTTTTGGAGAAGGCGATCCAAACTGCGATGTGCTTTTTATCGGAGAGGCTCCGGGTTTTAATGAAGATCAGCAAAGACGACCTTTTGTTGGTCGGGCTGGACAGCTTTTGCGCCTAAATATTAGAAATTTGGGTTGGCAAGAAAAAGAGGTATACATTACTAATATTGTTAAACGTCGACCTCCAGAAAATAGAGATCCCTTTTCAGAAGAAATCGAGGCCTATAAGCCGTATCTTGCTCGACAGATAGATATCATCAGCCCCAAAATAATTATTCCTCTCGGCAGGTTTTCCATGAATTATTTTTTACCGGTCGCGAAAATAACCCGAGATCAAGGCAAACTTTTTAAGGCAGGCGAATATTTTATAATGCCCATGCTTCATCCGGCGGCCGCACTCCGGGGCACCGGTGCGATGAATATGTTTCAAGAAAGTTTTAAGAAAATCCCGAACGCACTTGAGAAAATTAAAAGTGGGAACCTTACAGAATCCTCTCCGGTTTCAATCCCCGAATTTATCAAGAAAGAAGAGAGATTGGAAGACATACAGAAAAAACTTTTTTAGTAAATAATTACATCTACGCTATAGCGTAGATTGAAATTTAAGAAAGTGAAGGTGGCAAAAGAAAATATTTTAATACTGCACAATATTCGGAGCGTGGAAAATGTCGGCGCTATGTTTCGCACCGCTGACGCGGCGGGGATTTGTCGAATTTATTTGGCTGGTTACACTCCCACACCCCTGGATAGGTTTGGCAGAAAACGCAAAGACCTTGCTAAGTCCGCTCTTGGAGCGGAAGAATTTGTCCCGTGGGAATATGTTAAAACCATTGCTTCGCTTTTAGCTAAACTAAAGAAACAAGGATTTTACCTTGTAGCTATTGAACAAGATGAAAAATCTATAGATTACAGAAAAGTGAAGTTAAGAAGTAACAATGCTTTTCTGGTCGGCACGGAAGTGACTGGCATACCCAAAAAAGTTCTCGAAAAGTGCGATGTAATCGCTGAAATCCCAATGCGAGGCAAAAAAGAATCACTCAATGTTTCTGTGGCGCTTGGAGTATCAATATTCCGAATTCTCAAAATCTGAAATCCTTAATATATCATATATGATAGTCTAAGAAATTACTTCTGACAGTTTTTGCAGAAGACGGTCGTGCGGCCTTGAATGACTATTTTTTGTAATGGTTTTTTGCAATTAGGGCAATTTTGGCCAGCCTTACCATAAACTTTGTGTTCTCGCGCATAGTTACCTCTCGATTCGTCAAGCAGACGATAGGTGGCTACCGAAGACCCACCAGCTTTGATGGCTCTTTTCATGATATTTATTATTTTTTCATGAAGTTTTTTTACCTCATTTGGTTTTAAACTGGATGCATTTCGGCGAGGATTGATCCCTGACTCAAATAAGCTTTCGTCAGCGTAAATATTACCGATTCCGGTAACGATGTTCTGGCTCATGAGTAACGCTTTTATCTTACCTTTCTTGTTTTTTAAAGCTTCCGCGAAATATTTTA
>CAYIUM010000047.1:0-4922 GCA_964366675.1 uncultured Candidatus Saccharibacteria bacterium | reverse complement strand
ATTTAAGAAAGCTAAGAGGCAAAAAGGGCTACTCTCTCGAAAAGATAGCTCGCCTCGCTGATTTATCGCTTAATACCATTGTTAAAATAGAGAATGGCGTTAATCAGAACCCGACAATCGAAACCCTGACCAAGATCGCCAAGGCGCTTGAGGTTGGCGTTGATGATTTAATAAAGTAGATTTATGAACAAATTACTTAAAGAACAGCTCATCGGTATTGCAAAAGAGAAAATGCCTAAAGATGATCCTTCGCATGACATCAATCACGCCTTAAGAGTCCTTGCTATTTCAGAAAAAATTGCGACGGCAGAGAATGCCGATTTTGATATTATTGTTCCATCCGCATTATTTCATGACGTCATTAGTTATCCCAAAAATCATCACAAGAGATTACATAGTTCGAAAGAAAGTGCGGAATTTGCAAAAAGAATATTAAAAAATATTGAATCTTTTCCTGAGGATAAAATAGAAAAAGTTTATGAATCTATAAATCTGTGTTCATTCACAAAGGGATTAAAACCAAACTTTTTAGAAGGAAAAATCTTACAAGATGCGGATAGTATTGAAGCTACTGGAGCTGTGTCTATAATGAGAACTTTTTCTTCAGCTGGAATAATGAATAAGACGTTTTATGATGTTTTAGATCCGTTTTGCAAAAAAAGAGAGCCAAATGACAATAAGTATGCCTTAGATTTATTTTTTACAAGGTTACTAGTAGTTCAAAGTAGGTTACATACCAAGACAGCTAAAAATATTGTTAAAAAGAGAGTTAGTTTTTTAAAAGTTTTTCTGAAGGAATTAAAAGTTGAATTATTGGAAAACATATGAAAGACGATTTGAAAAAAATAATCGAGCACGAAAACGCTAATTGGAGCAAAATATTTCAGGTCGAATTGGGGAAGAATAGTGATAAAAAATTTTCATCGTTTTGGTGGGAAAGTTATTATGATGAATTAACGAATGGTGTAAACAAAATAATGCTTGCAGATAGCTTAAACACAATACTTGAAGCGGGAAGCGGATCTGGTAAAGCCACCTTACTACTGAATGAAAAATTACATAAAACGCTTTTGGATATTTCCCCTGTCGCTTTAGAATACGCGAAGCATATCGCCAATAAATTTGAAGTTGAAAATACAAATTTTGTTGAAGGAAATATATTTTCAATGCCTTTCAAAAATAATAATTTTGATTTTGTTTGGAATATTGGTGTAATTGAACATTATGAATTAGATGATATAAAATTGATCATTGAAGAAATGGTTCGGGTATGCAATAAATCAGGAATTGTTGCAGTTGGGATGCCAAATTTTTATTCAGGACCAATATTAAAGGCGAGATTATTGAAATTACTCAAGTTTATTCCTGGTTATAAGCTCGACACCGAAAAGTTTTATGAATTATCTAAAATAGAAGGTATATTTAAAGAGGTTAGTAAAGAATCGGGTAGAAAAATAACATATATAGAAACTAAATATTTTGGAAATCCATTGATTATGGAGACTCCTAGGTTTATACTAAAAACAATGGGCGGATTCATTTCACGTCTTTTTAGAAAAAATAAATTCCTAATGTTGATAATATGTAAATTCGAATAATATGTCTGAAATATTTAAACCAAATTTTGATAAAAATGAGCAAGAGCCAAAAAAAGAGGCTGTGCGCAATGTTTACGATAAGGAAAAGTTTTCACCAGAGACAGCAAAAGATCATGTTGAATCGCTAGTTACTGACTTTAAGGATTATTATTCCTTGCTTGGCTACAGAGAAGAGCCGTCTGTTCAAATTAGTTCGGGAGTAGATCCAACTGTTAGGTTTATTGGCTCCCATGTGAGCGTTTTTAAGCCTTATCTGGGTGAAAATAATGTTCCTGCCCCCGGGATTTTTATGCGCCAAGATTGTCTCAGAACAAGGAACGCAGACAAATTACTAGATGATGATTATTTTCCAAATTGGGGCTCATATTTTCCTAGTATCGGAGCAATGACTCCACCCGAAAGATTAGATAAAGCATGTGATGAAACTTTTGATTTTTTTGAAAAACGATTGGCTATTTCTCGGGAAAACTTATTGATTCGGATTAGTTCAGCTGACACGGATTTGGTTGATGCTTGCAAACAGCGCTACGGAGAAGAGAACTTAGAGATAGATAGCAGAAAACCAGAATATTATAGACACAATATAGGAATGGAAGGAGTGAGTGGCAGGAATTTTAATATTGCTTTACGAAATCCGAATGCAGAGGGGTTTGCTGATATAGGGAATATTATTCTTCTTGAGGATGCTCAAAAACAGTTGGGCGTAGAAATTGCGCTTGGTTCGACCACTATTTTGAAGCAACTGTATGGATTGGATCATGTCCAAGACTGCACGCCTGTAATAGGATTAAATGTGGAGAATGAAACGATTAGGAGAAAATTTGAAGATGCGATAATAACGAGTGCAATATTATGCCGTGAAGGACTGCGACCCTTTGGGCAAAATAATCGAAATAGAATTTTAAAGCAGTATGTTAGATCGTTGAGCTATTTTCGAGCAAAATCAGGAATAAACATTGAAGATTTGTCTCAAATTGTTTCAAATTTTGAAAAAAGGGAATTTCCTGAATCAACTGATCAGGTAGCAGGTGTTATTACAGAATTTGTAAAAGCTTTCGAAAATGAATTGCTAGTGAAAAAGAACTTGACAGATGATGATAAAAAAATAAAAGAATCGTTAGAATTATTAACTTAAATTTAAAAATATGACTGAAATTAAAAACATTATTAAGCCAAAGAAGATTAAAAAAGGTGCACATATAAGAGTTATAGCACCAGTAAGAAGTTTGAAATTGCTTTCAGATGATAGTAAGAAAGAAGCAATTTTTCGATTTGAAAAATTTGGATTCAAGTTGTCCTTTGGAAAACATGTTGATGAAAAAGATGAATTTAACTCCTCTTCTGTTGAGTCAAGAATTGAAGATTTGCATGATGCGTTCGCAGATAAAACAGTTGATGCGATTTTAACCGTCATTGGCGGGTACAATTCTAATCAGTTACTCCAATATATTGACTATGAATTAATCGCTCAAAATCCAAAAATCATTTGTGGCTTTTCTGATGTAACAGCACTCGCAAACGCTATCACAGCCAAAACTGGAATGATCACCTATATAGGACCGCATTTTTCAAGTTGGGGAATGAAATATGGGTTTGAATATTCCTTAGAAAATTTTGCAAAGTGTTGTATGGAAGAAATTGCTTTTGATTTATTACCTTCAAAGGAATGGAGCGACGACCCATGGTATATAGATCAAGAGAAAAGAGATTTTATTACGAATGACGGATACTGGATATTAAATCCCGGCCACGCCATCGGTCGTGTTGTTGGTGGTCATATTAGATGCCTAAACGCACTACAAGGGACACAATATTGGCCAGGATTTGATGATGCGATCTTAATTCTCGAAGAAGATGCGGAAATAAATCCATCGCTCTTTGACCGACAATTACAATCGCTCGTTCATCAGTTAGATTTTAGTGGCGTTAAAGGAATCTTAATCGGTCGTTTCCAAAAAGAAACAAAAATGACAAGAGAATTGTTGCAGAAAATTATTGACACAAAGAAAGAATTACAGAGTATTCCAATTATTGCTAATGTTGATTTTGGACATACAACTCCGATTGCCACAATGCCGATAGGTGGGAGTTTAGAAATTTCCGCAATTATTGATAACGCTAAAATTAGAATAATTGAGCACTAAATTATGATACCAGCTTATTTACAGGACCAAATCAAAAACGATGACTTAAGATTCAGGAATACAGATCTGAAATCTTTTGCTTTGCCAATATATGATCCAAAAACTCACTATATAGAGCTAACAAGAAGTGGATATTTTCGGGCACTTATACCACTGAGATATTATATTAAAATCATATCTGATTATTATTTTGGAGTTGTGTCCGGTGCAAAAAATATTGATTTGTTCATGCTTACTCCCAGTATTTCATCTCCAATGGGTCCCGGCTCAGATTCAGAAGCAATCCCAGTTAAGTTTGGCAAGTACGACTCAAATTTAGTCGATTCTTCCCAATTTGGATTTGAGCCACTATTGCTGAATGGAATTGATAAGGTTTATTGCTACTTACCGTCAATGCGTGGTGAGAAGCCAGACAAAAGACATCTGAACCAGTTTTTTCATTGTGAGGCTGAAATTAAAGGTGACTTAGAACAGTTAATTCCGATTATTGAGGAATATATTAAGATTTTGGCGGAAGCATTAATTTTGATGCCAAATATTTTGGAAAGGATAAGTTTGAATTTTGAAAAAACCGTTGCAATTCTTAATAAGACATCGGTGTTAAAGAAATTTCCAGAAATTACATTTGATGAAGCTGCTAACGCTTTGGTAGAAAGTGGCAATAAAGCTTTAGTTAATTTTACTGAATTTGGACGCGATATTTCATCAGCAGGAGAAATAAAATTAGCCGAAATTTTTAATTTTGATACTCCTTTCTGGATTAGAAATTACGATCGCGACAGAGTGGCTTTTTACCAAAAGCCAGACCCAAAGAATTCAAACAAAGTGATTAATGCTGATCTTATTTTTCCACCAATAATTAGAGATGCTTTTGGTGGTGAAATAGTTGGGTGTGGTCAAAGACAGGACGATTGCCAAGAAATGATAGATTCATTGGCTCGACAAAATATAAAATCAGAACCATATGAATGGTATATAAATTTACGAAAACTCCCTGATTATAAAACAACTTCCGGTTTTGGTTTGGGAATAGAACGATTTATTACCTGGAGCTTATGCCGTGATGATATTAAAGATGTCATTTTATATCCGAGATTAAAAGATGTTGAAACTTATCCATAGTTATTGTCCGCCCCGAATTCCCCCAAAACAAAAAGAGGAGCAAATGGAAAATTCCTCC
>CAYIUM010000046.1:0-5053 GCA_964366675.1 uncultured Candidatus Saccharibacteria bacterium | reverse complement strand
AAGGTATAAATCCAGTCTTCGTCAATGCCGTCGCCAGCCAGTTTTTGCTCCAAGAGCCATTCCAGATAGCCCCTATCTATCTTTGCAACTTCTTCTATTTTTTTGGTGTTATGTTTTCCAAAATTAAAACTTCGCAGCAGGGAAGGGTGCGAAGAAATCTCTATCATTTTATTTATTATCTTTTCTTCACTCAAATTTTCTTTTTCTGATTCTTTTTGCATTTTATTTTTTAATCTTTCAAAAAGTTTTTCCAAGACCAAAACATCCCCCATAGCGTCGTGTGCCGTCGCATCTATCTCTATGTCCAGCAAATAGCGCAAATATTGCAAATTATATCTTTCTATTTTTTCTTCTTTATCCAAATGTCTAGCGACTCGCAAAGTGCAAATAAACTTTTTTGGCTCAATGCCCTCTTTTTTTATCATTACTAAATCGAAAGTCGCGTTGTGAGCCACTACGACGGAATCTTTATCTTCAAAAAGTTTTTTTATTTTTTTAAAATCTTCGCTTTCTTTGAAAACCGACTTGTCTGTCACCATTTTGTTTGTAATGTGATGCACTGCCGAGGCCTCCGGAGGGATTTTTATTTCCGGTTTGTATGTTTCGACGAAGCTCTCGTTTTCTGTTTTATAAGCGATTTGGCACAGAAAATCTTTTTCGGTGTTTCCAGTAGTTTCTGTGTCAAAAAATATTAATTTCAACATTTCTTTATTTTATCATAATTTGATATACTGTGCCTATGTTGCACGAACAAATTAAAAATGGAATAAAAGAGGCGATGCTGGCGAAAGACGTTTTGCGCTTGAAAGCGTTTCGGGCCATGTCGGCTGCTTTCACCAATGAGTTAGTTGCTAAAAACCGCAAACCGCAAGAAATGCTTAAGGACGAGGAGGCTATTGTCGTGATTGCCAAACTTGCTAAGCAAAGAAAGGATTCCATTGAACAATTTAGAAAAGGGAATAGAGATGACTTGGTTAAAGAAGAAGAGGCTGAACTTTCAATTCTAGAAACTTATTTACCGAAATTGATGAGCAAGGTCGAGGTGGAAAAGGTCGCTCGCGCCAAAAAGGAAACGCTTGCTATCACCGATAGTGCCAAAAAGGGAATGTTGATGTCCGCGTTGATGAAAGATTTGAAAGGCAAGGCGGATGGAAGTTTGGTAAAAGAAGTTATTGATTCGCTATTTTAAATTCCAGCATGGATACTGTAAATATTTTAGAGCGTTTGGTGGAAAATTACCAAGTACTGGTGTATTTTTTTATTTTTCTGGGTTTGATCATTGAAGGAGAGTTTATTCTAATCTCCGTCGGGATACTTTTGCATCTGGACGCCCTCGGTCTTTATCCTGCAGTTGTTTTTATTTTCTTGGGGCTTTTATCCAAAACGATTCTGGGCTATTACCTCGGTAGCTACATTCATATTAGATGGAACCACACCAAGTTTTTAAAGCATATTGAGAAACGTGTTTTGAGCGTGGTGCCTCATTTTCAGCAAAAACCCTTTTGGTCTATTTTTATTTCAAAATTTATTGTGGGAGCCAATAATATAGTTATCATTTTTTCTGGTTATCAAAAAGTGGCTTTCAAGAGATATTTGGAAGCGGAGTTTTCTTCCACCCTTATTTGGGCTCCGGCTTTAGTGTCTATTGGATATCTGTTCAGCTTGACCGCCATCCATATTAGTCGTGAAATTTGGAGGTTTTCCTTCATTATTCTTGTTTTGATAGTATTGTTTATTATTTTTGACAGATTAGTTGGATGGATTTACGAGATTTTTGAAGAACTTTATCATGATGCGCAATAAAAATATTATGACAAGGCCGACTAAAAAATTAATAACCCACGATGGATCTTTTCATACAGACGACGTTTTTGCCTGTGCTGCTTTGGTTATGGTGCTGGAGAAGAAGGGTGAGAAATTTGAAATTTTCCGTACTCGTGATGAAGAGAAAATAAAAAATGCTGATTATGTTTTTGATGTGGGAGGGGCGTATGATGAAAAATTAAACAGATTTGACCATCACCAACCAGGGGGAGCAGGTAGTAGGATTTTCGGAGAAGTTAAAATAGAATATTCTTCGTTTGGTTTAGTTTGGAAAAAATTTGGCGCGGATTTATGCGGAAGCAAGACTTCCGCAGAGTTAATTGACACAAAGTTGGTTGCTTCGATTGATGCGCATGACAATGGTTTTGACTTAGTAGAAAAAAAATGTGAGGTTTTTCCTTATTTGGTTCAGGATTTTTTTAGGGTAATGCGTCCAACCTGGAGAGAAACCGATTCAAAAATAAATGAAATGTTTTTTAAGACTGTTGTAATAGCAAAAGAAATTTTATTACGAGAGATAATTTATGCAAAGGATACTATACTATCTAACCAATCTATTATCTCAATTTATAAAAACACAAAAGACAAAAGAATAATAGTTTTTGACAAAAATTATCCTAGCAGTGAGTTAATAAGTGAATTGCCAGAAGTTTTTTTTGTGGTTTATCCGAGAGAAACTGACAATTCTTGGGGAGTGAAAGCAGTGCGAAATGACTCAAAGAGTTTTAAAAACAGAAAAGATTTACCAAAATTATGGACAGGATTACGAGATAAAGAATTGCAAAAAATTTCTGGGGTATCTGATGCAGTTTTCTGTCACAGGAATCTATTCATGGCTGTAGCCAAATCAAAAGAAGGAGCAATTAAATTAGCAAATTTAGCATTACTAGAACCCAAAAGCTAAAACCTAGAACCTAATTCCTATGGCTTTCATCGACGAAATACAAATACATGCGGAGGCAGGCCGAGGCGGTAACGGCGTGGTGCGTTGGCATCGCCAGAAATTTGAACCAAAGGGCGGTCCGGCCGGAGGAGATGCTGGACGGGGTGGGAATTTTTGTGTGCAAGCAATCCGTGATGTGCATATACTTTTAAAATACAAGGCGAAGAAAAGTTTTATTGCCGGCAGAGGAGAAGATGGGGGAAGCAAAAGTTTGCACGGTAAGAATGGAGAAGATTTTGTTTTGCAATTGCCAATAGGTTCTATTATTACCAGTCTGGAGACGGAAGAAAAATGGCAGTTGCTTAAAGAAGGAGAAAAAATTTTATTGCTGAAAGGCGGATATGGGGGTTTCGGCAACGAACATTTTAAAAGTTCCATCAACACTACCCCATATGAAAGTAACATAGGAGGTGAGGGCGAAAAAGGAAATTTTAAAATAGAATTGGAACTTTTTGCCGATATCGGTTTTGTCGGATTGCCGAATGCCGGGAAATCTTCTTTGCTCAATGCTTTAACCAATGCGGAAGCCAAGGTTGGGGATTATCCTTTTACCACCCTTGATCCCAATTTGGGCGATTTTTTCGGTTACATTATCGCCGACATTCCCGGATTAATAGAAGGAGCCTCAGAAGGCAAAGGTCTGGGTGTTAAATTTTTGCGCCACATCAAGCGCACTAAAATGATCGCGCATTTAGTTTCATTTGAGAATGCGAATATGCTGAAAAGTTACAAAGAAATTCGCAAAGAACTTGCAAAATATGACAAGAATTTAGATTTAGGCGAGGACGGCCTATCGCAAAAAGAAGAAATTATAATTTTAACCAAAAGCGATGTCGTGGATGATGCGAAATTCGTTGCGAAAAAAGTAAAAGAGTTCAGAAAAATAAGCAAGCATGTTTTCGCAATTTCTTTATTTGATGATAAAATAGTAAAGAAATTCAACGATGCCTTGTTGAAAATTTTGAAGAAAACCTAAATGAAAATAGAGCTAAGTAAAGAACTTAAAGAAATTTGCCAGAAAATTCTTGATGAGAATAAAACCATTACAGAATGGAAAAAAAATGAATCTGATGACATGTTCAGGACAAAAAGTTTCGTTGGTGGCTTTGATTCAACAGAGAATGCTTTCTGTTTTAGTTTCTATGATGAA
Source organism: uncultured Candidatus Saccharibacteria bacterium (assembly GCA_964366675.1). Classification (GTDB taxonomy): domain Bacteria; phylum Patescibacteriota; class Minisyncoccia; order Phycocordibacterales; family UBA9973; genus UBA9973. The sequence goes on along the minus strand of CAYIUM010000046.1, from coordinate 1,136 downwards.
AAGGGTAAAGAATTTTGGTTTCAAATGACACTTGAAGAAATTATTAAAGCGGCCCAAGGTAAGATAAGTTCTATAATTATTCGCAACGCAGAATAACGATATGAAACTATATACTATTTTTCCACCATCTTTTACATATGTCTGAGATAGTCATATTTTTGACGATGGTGTATTATAGATTATATGAAGGGAGAACTAATTTATAAAATCCTAAATTCTTTGAATGACGCAGTATACGATCAAATTGATTTTGTGAAAGCGTTCCTCGAGGCGGGCTATGGTGCCGGAGGGAGAAAAATAAATTTTGAATTTCAAAAAATGCAGGACAAAAGAATAATTAAACAGATAGAGAAAGAAAAGATATCAAAATTTAAAAATTATCTTGCTAAGCTAAAAAACGGCGGATTAATTTTAGAGAATGAATCAAAACGAATTTATTTAAGCGAAAAAGGCAAAAAGAAATTGAATAAGCTTAAGAATTCTCCAAATCTAAATAAGGAAAATTATAAAAAAGTCATGGGGGAAAATGTTCTGGTTATCAGTTATGACATACCTATAGCTTTTAATAGAGAAAGAAATATTTTAAGAGACATATTAAGGATGTTAGGTTTTAATTTGATCCATAAAAGTGTTTGGGTTGGTAAAGTTTTATTACCACGAACATTTGTTAATGATTTAAGTAAATTGGGAATACTTGATTATGTCGAAATTTTGGAAGTTACAAGAAAAGGAACTCTTAAATCCATGAGTTAATTTATATTACTATCTTTTACATATGTTCGAGATGGTGTGGTATATACATAATGTAGTTTTAGGTTTTGTCGTATTAAAAAATATGTTAATATACCGATAATGGCAAATAAGTATTACCCGACAATTGGTTTAGAAATACATGCGGAACTGAAAACGCAGACGAAGATGTTTTGTTCTTGCAAAAATGATCCGGATGAGGAAAAACCAAACGTAAATGTTTGTCCGGTTTGTATGGCTCATCCGGGAGCTTTGCCGGTTATAAATAAAAATGCCATAGAGAATGTCATAAAAGTTGGCTTGGCGATAGATGGAAAAATTGCCGATTTTACCGAATTTGACCGCAAGAATTATTTTTATCCCGATATTCCCAAGGGATACCAGAT
>CAYIUM010000045.1:3277-5068 GCA_964366675.1 uncultured Candidatus Saccharibacteria bacterium | reverse complement strand
GTAAAAAGGGAAATTGATAAACTCGATCGCAAAGTAATTTTCCTGGATGGTTTTCCTCGTGACCTTGATCAAATACAATATTCCCTCTATTTTAGAGACTTGATCAACTATCGTACTGATCCGGATATCTTTGTGGCTATCAATATTCCCGAATCTGTACTCGACGAGCGGATGCGCAACCGGGTTGTCTGTCCTAAATGCCAAGCTCCGCGCAATCTTACTACTTTTCCGACCAAGGAGGCTGGTTATGATGAAACCGCTAAGCAATTTTATTTAAAGTGTGATAATCCTTCATGCAAAGGAGCAAGGATGGTTGGCAAAGAAGGAGATAGTGCTGGTATCGAAAGCATTCGCGAACGTTTGGAGCTGGATGACAAACTTATAAAAAAGGTTATGTCTTTACATGGTATTCCCAAAATTCTTTTACGAAACGCCATACCAGTCGATAGTGTCAAAAATAAGATAGTTGATGAATATGAAATAACGCCGATGTATACTTTCAAACATGACAAAAAAAGTGAAAAAGTTGAAATCAATGAGAAGCCATGGATAATTAAAGACGATCAGGGCAAAGATTCTTACAGTCTCTTGGCGCCGCCGGTAGTAATTGGGCTCATTAAAGGGCTTGCGAAAGCTCTAGATATTTAATACATGAAAGAAATTGAAACAAAAGTTCTTGAGGTGGATAAAAGTGATATAGAAAAGAAGCTGAATGATCTAAAAGCTCATAAAATATCGGATAATACCCTAGTCGTTGATTGGTATGGTCCAAAAGGGCTCACCCATAACGGAGACGATCCGTATTTTTTGCGTGTGCGTTCGTATGGTAATAAAAAAATCGAGATTACTTGCAAGTGGAACAAAAAGATTTCAGGTAAAACTGTTCAGTGTGATGAGGTAGATGTGCTTGTTGATGATCATAATAAGACAAAAGTGTTTTTCGAAGCGATAGGACTCGAAAATTACGCGCATCAAGAGAAAAAGAGAACTTCTTGGAAGCTCGGAAGTGTGCAGTTTGATTTAGATATCTATCCAAAGATGCCCCCGTTCCTGGAAATCGAAGCACCGAGCGAAAAAGAAATAGATGAGGCAATAAAAAAATTAAATTTACAAAATAATGAGACTTGGAATGATGGCGAGAAGTCTTTAATAGAGAAAAAATACAAATTGAACTGGCGCGATATGCGTTTTTAACTACAAACTCATTCAGAAACAAAAAAAAGTTTTTGTCTAGTTGCTTTGCTTTTTGTCCTTGTTATACTTTCAATAGGATTATTTCCGATTATTACCTAGAACACTAATCTATGGGAGTCTCGATCGTGTTTGACCTTGGTCTCTCGCGTCTGGCACCCACCTAGCTATGAGCTATGGTAATACATCAGAGATAGTCCTAAGAAGAACTCCGCTCTTCGGCGGATTTTTTCTTTAAACACTGTATAATATCCGAATGGACAAAGAAAATCTTTTGAAACGTCTGGCTAGCCTTATTTTTTTAATTTTTTTACTTAATTATCTCGCGGAAAAATTTTATTGGTACTCAGCTATCTGGTGGTTTGACATGTTGATGCACTTTCTAGGCGGATTTTGGCTCGGGCTACTTTTCTTCTATATTTTCCCGTCCAAAGATAATCTAATACGATCTGCCATCGGAGCGCTACTCTTTGTTCTTTTCATCGGATTGGGATGGGAATTATTTGAAGTGGCGCTGAATAATATGATTGCAGGGGAAACTTTCGATTACGTGGATACAATTTCTGATCTCTTTTTTGATCTGTCCGGCGGATTGTGTGC
>CAYIUM010000045.1:0-3177 GCA_964366675.1 uncultured Candidatus Saccharibacteria bacterium | reverse complement strand
AATTTTTTACTGGAAATTGAAGGCAAGAAAATTCTGGTTGATTGCGGACTAACCCAGGGGACAAAATTGGCAGATGACATAAACTGGGATTCTTTTCCGTATAATCCGAAGGAAATAGATATTCTTTTTATCACCCACGCCCATGTGGACCATTTAGGCCGTGTCCCAAAACTCATCCACGAAGGATTCCGCGGAAAAATTTATTCCACCAAGCCCACCAAGTCTCTGGCTTTGCCAATGTTGGAAGACACCGCGGAAATATTGGGGAAGAACAAAGATCTGGATTTGGATAAAATTTATTCGCTGGAAAATATAAAATTGGCTCTTTCGCTCTGGGAAGGTTTTGATTATCACCAAACATTAAAAATCCTTGAAAATCTGGAAGTGTCTTTTTTTAACGCCGGACACATTTTGGGCTCTGCCATGTTTTTATTTGTTTATAACGGCAAGAAAATTCTTTTTACCGGGGATTTAGGCAACAGTCCATCGCCTCTGCTTCCCGATATTGATAAAATGACGGATGTAGACTATCTGGTTATGGAAAGTGTTTACGGCGATCGAAATCACGAATCCAGAGACGATCGTCGAAAATTTTTAGAAGAAGCAATTGAAGATAATTATAAAAGACATGGAACGCTCATTATTCCCACTTTCTCCTTGGAACGCGCGCAGGAATTGCTTTTTGAATTAAATGCCTTAGTGGGAGAAAAACGCATACCGATTATGCCTATTTTCTTTGATTCACCGCTGGCTATCCGTTTGACTGAAGTTTTCAAGCAGTATAAGAATTATTTTAATGAAAGAGCTCAACAAGCGATGAAAAGCGATAAATATCTTTTTGATTTTCCGGGGTTGCACAGCACTTTGAAATCGGAGGAATCAAAAATGATCGGAAATGTGCCAAATCCAAAAATAGTAATTGCTGGCAGTGGCATGTCTACCGGCGGGCGCATTGTGCATCATGAAAGACACTATTTGCCCGACCCGAATAATACTCTACTTTTAACCGGCTATCAGTCTGTCGGTACCCCGGGACGATTAATTCAGGAGGGAATCAAAACGGTTCATATTTCCGGAGAAGACGTGGTGATTCGGGCGCATGTTGTAACTATTTCAGGATATTCCGGACATCGGGATTCCGACGGACTGCTTAGTTTTGTGGAAGATATGGAAAATAGAGTCAAAAAAGTTTTTGTGGTCATGGGCGAACCGAAGTCGGCAATGTTTCTGGTGCAAAAACTTCGCGATAATTTAGGCATTGACGCTCACGCGCCGGAAGCGGGGGAAAGTATTTCGCTTATCTGTTGATATGATATAATTATTCTATGGAATTTCCATTAAATACCAAACACGGACACAATCAAATAAAAATTTGCGTTTCGGGCGCGGCGGAAACCGGGCATTGCGGGATCGGGGCGCTGGATAAAGCGAAAGAGCTCGGGCGCGAGGTTGCCCGGCAGGGAGCGGTTTTGGTGACCGGAGCGACGACAGGATTTCCGCTTTGGGTAGCCATGGGAACCAAAGAAGCAGGTGGCATTTCTATCGGCATATCTCCGGCAGCGTCGGAACGGGAGCATGTGGAAGTTTATAAACTCCCGATTGATTACATGGATTTGATTATCTATACGGGTTTTGGATACGCAGGAAGAGATATTTTACTTTCTCGTTCAGCTGATGCCGTTGTCTGTGGTTGTGGACGAGTAGGCACTATTCATGAATTTGCTATCGCCTTTGAAGATGATAAGACTATCGGCATTTTTGAAGGGCCTTGGGAGACAGGGGACGAGTTGAAAGAAATTATACGAAAAGGACACCGACCAAACGCTAAAATAGTTTCGGGTTCCGATCCGAAACAGTTGGTAGAAGATGTTATTGTTACCGTCAAAAAATACAAAGTGCCCGAATATAAAGTTGTGCCGGGCAACAGCTTTGAGGCGCCAATCAAATAAATTATTACAGACTTTTTACGATTCTAGCAAAAACTCCCGAGTGATTTTGAGCCAAATCGGACAGAATTTTTCTATCCAGTAAGATTTTTTTCTTGGCTAAGGTTCCTATCAATTTGGAATAAGACATGCCAAGTTCACGCGCTCCAGCGTTTATTTTTATATTCCAAAGTTTTCGGTTGTGCGATTTCTTGTCGCGTCTGTGCGCAAAAGCATAAGCTCCGGCGTGTAAGAGCGCGTCTTTGGCTTGGCGTTCTTTGGTGCTTCGTCCATGGCGAAAACCCTTAGCCTGTTTGAGAACGCTCCTTCGTCTTTTTAACGCATGTACTCCTTTTTTTACTCTGGTCATATGGATTAGGTTATAGGTTCTAGCTTCTAGGTTCTAGTCACTAGCACCTAGACCCTAGCAACTAATTATAAAAATGGCATCAAGTGACTTCTTGGTTTGTTTTTAATAATAAAATTTTGTCTCTTGTGGCCGGCTAACTGTTTGGTGCGGGATTGTTTCGCGTTGAAATGATTAAAACCCGGTTTACGTGAAATTATTTTTCCGTTTTTGGTGACTTTTAATCTTTTGGAATATGATTTATTTGTTTTCATCCGTTTATTTTTTTTCTATTGTTGTAATCAAGCCCTTCGGACCTCTTTTGTATGCATCCGATATTTTATAATCTTCCGTAATCAAATGTAGCACTCTATCTAAACGTTCCCTTAAAAATTTCTCATCCATATACTTCGCGCGTCCGGCTAAGAAAAGTTCCACTTTAACCCGATGTCCTTCCTTGATCCATTTCGAAGCGGTTTTCGCTTTCAATTCCAAATCGTGATCTCCAGTGCCTATTTTTATCTGAATTCCCTTAGTCTCCGTTTTGTTCGCGCCGGCCTTGGACTTCTTTAATTTTTTATTTGCTTCGTATTGATACTTGCCAAAATCCATTATCTTGGCTAATGGGGGATTAGCATTCGGAGCTATCTCAATCAAGTCCAAACCTTTATTTTGCGCTAATTCTAAGGCTTCTTTTATGCTTAAAACGCCGAGATTTTTGTTTTCACTGTCCAAAACCCGAAGTTCTGTCGCCCGTATTTGGTTGTTTATTCTTTCTCGCAATTGATATGAATGAAACTTTGACTAAAGAAATATAGCCTATTTAAGCCCTAAAGTCAACATTTTTATTGTTGTGGAGTAATGCTATCTTTTGCGCGAACTTTCTTTGAAAATCAAAGAAACTAA
>CAYIUM010000044.1:0-5214 GCA_964366675.1 uncultured Candidatus Saccharibacteria bacterium | reverse complement strand
TACAGATTAATTAATGGACTAATGATACCAAGCCCCGCCAAGCCTGCCAAGAACGCAAATACTCCGAGACCTATCACGATGACTCCGGCAGATTTGAAAAAAAGCGGTGCATATTTAGAATTAGCAAATGACACGGAACTAAAAGAAAGCAAGGAAAGCACAGGAAGAGTCCCGAGGGCAAAAGCAAGCATAATAAGAAATCCGGAAATAAAAGATCCACTGCTAAGCGCCACTACTTGCATGGATTGGGTAAATCCACAGGGTAGAAAAAATGTTCCCGCGCCGATAATAACCGGAGACAGCGTCGCATGCTCCACTTTTCTAAAAAAAGAAAAAAGATTGCTTGGTAGCGTGAGTTTGCTTTTTGCGAAGATTCCCAGCAAATTAAATCCGAGCAAAATCATGACCGAAGAAGCGATAAGTCCTAATATCGCGGAAAAAGTAAAATTTATTCCGATGGCCTTTCCAATCAATCCAAGTATGCCTCCCAAAAAAGCAAAGCCAACCAATCTTCCGGCATGAAACAAGATAAGGGAATTTTTTGCTGATTTGCTTTCGTCTTGGACAATTTTGGCCGAAAGAGACAACACCAAACCTCCGACTATAGCTAGACAACTGGAAACTGAAGCAATCAATCCGATTAAGAAACTAGTGACCGGTGTAGTCTGTCCCCCCAGACCAATATTGAGAATTCCTGATTTCTGTAATAAAAAGAACAACACTAAGAAGACAAGACCGATGGGTATTGCTCCCCAAAGTACATCGTTGTTTTTCTTTTCTTGAATCGTTTTTTCAACCAACAGCATATATCCGTTTGGTTTCAATTTGCTCGAGAGAAGAATAGCAAGATCGCTGGCGTTTTTTTCACTATCTGTTTCAACTTCTATCGTTTCTTTTTTTAAATCAACTCGAGTGTTTTTTACGAACTCTTGCTCCCGCAAAATATCTTCAATTAAAATTTTGCATGCCGCGCAATGGGTTCCAGAAACATGAAAGATATGTGTTTTTGACATCAAACATACAATTTATCATGAAATTTTAGGCGTTGCAACCAGTTTTTTCTACTTTAGGAAACCGATAACCATTTACTTCTAATATATTTCGAGCAGAATCCGAAAATATTATTTTTATGATTTTAATTTTGGTTCGACTCGCTTCAGAAGCACAGCATTAGTTGCAACAATTATAGAAGATATACTCATTAAAAGTGCTGCGAATTCTGGACGAAGCATGATGCCGAAACCTGGGTATAAGATACCACCGGCAATCGGTATGGCAAGAACGTTATAGATTGAAGCCCAGAAAAGATTTTGTTTCATTTTACGAACCGTGGCCTTGCTTAGTGTTATGGCTCGAAGAATGTCTAAAGGATCTGACTTCATAAGAACAACTTTTGCTGTTTCTATGGCAACATCCGTGCCTGCTCCAATAGCAATGCCCACATCTGATTGGGCAAGTGCGGGAGCATCGTTAACACCATCACCTACCATTGCCGTAAACTTACCTTCCTCTTGAAGTTTCTTTACATATTTCTCTTTGTCTTCAGGTAATACCTCGGCAAAAATTCTACCTATACCAAGTTCACGGCCAACTGCCTCAGCCACCTTTTTATGATCGCCTGTAATCATAGCGACTTCAATCCCAAGTTGTTTCAACCTTTCAACTGCTTTTTTAGCATTAGGTTTAATAGTGTCAGCTGCCGCCACAACTCCAGCCAGTTTGCTATCAACCGCAATCAAGCTTAGAGTTTTTCCCTCACTTGCTAAACGATCTAATGTTTCTCTGGCATTACCAATTTCAACTTTATTATCAGTTAAAAGTTTTTCTTTTCCCGCAAGAATAATTTTGTTATTTACTATTGCCCTAAGCCCGTAACCCGCAATAGATTCAAACTTACTGATTGATACAAGCGGAATAGCACCTTGTCTCTCTGCTTCTTCCATAATTGCTTTGGCAAGCGGATGATTAGAACCAGCTTCTACGCTTGCTTCATAATTCAAAATCTCTCTTTCAGTAAATCCGTTAAATGTGACTACATCCGTTACCCTTGGTTTGCCTTCTGTGAGTGTGCCAGTTTTATCAAGTACAATCGCTTGAATTTTTGAAACTTGTTCAAGTGTTGGAGCATCTTTGATAAGAATATTGTGTTTTGCCCCAAGCCCAGTACCCACAGCCACAGCTGTCGGTGTAGCAAGTCCAAGTGCATCAGGACAAGCAATAACAACGGTAGCAATAGCAAACGAGAGTGCTAATAGAAATGTTGAGCCTGCTACAAAATACCAAATAATAAATACTAAAAGACCTGAACCAACAGCTGCGATAACTAAATATTTTGCAAATTTATCAGCAAGTCTTTGTCCGGGTGCTTTTGAGTTTTGTGCTTGTTCAACCATTGCTACAATTCGAGCAAGGGCAGTATCTTTACCAATTTTTGTTGCTTTAAATTTTACTGAGCCAGTAATATTAATAGATCCACCAATTACTTGATCTCCAATATTTTTTGAAGTAGGAATTGACTCTCCAGTAACTAATGATTCATCAATAGCAGTTTCGCCCTCTATAATTTCCCCATCAACAGGAACTTTATCCCCTGGCTTAAGAATAATAATATCTCCCAATTGTATGTCTGATGTAGAAACAAATATTTCTTTACCATCTTTAAAGACTCTGGCCTGCGGTGGTACAAGATTAAAAAGCGCTTGAAGAGCGTCTGTCGTTCCACGACGTGATTTCATTTCCATCCAATGACCAAACAAGACGAAAGTGATGAGCATAGCAGCTGCTTCATAATATGAATCCATACTGCCGATCAAAGTAAGCAAAATACTAAAACCATACGCAGCGGTAATACCGACAGCGATAAGCACTGCCATATTTAGCATTTTATTTTTTAAAGCAAAATATGTTGAGTATAGAAAAATCCAGCCAGAGTAAAAAAACACTGGCGTTGTTAATATGAAAAGAAGCCAAGAAAGCGGTATTGGAGATGGTAGATTAAGTTTGAGAAAATTTGTTCCAAGCGGAGAATAAAGAATAATAGGAATTGTAAGTAAAAGCGAAAAAAAGAATTTATTCCGAATATCTATTTCCATAAGACGAGCCATCTCTCGTCCAGCAAGGCCTGTGTGGTCCATTCCCATGGTCATAGACATACTCATTTTGAATTTCTGCCAAAATCCCATTTTAGACTGATCACCCATTGAATGTCCCGCATGAATATCATGATTAGTTTTAACTTCTTCTTTTTTAACAAGCGCCATTCCACACTTAGGACAAACACCTGGCTTATCAGAAAGGACTTCTGGGTGCATTACGCAGGTATATATTATATTTTCTTTTTCTTCTGTTGTATGATTGTGTTCCATATATTTATAAATTATTTTTAATATTACTTTGTTTTCTGTCAGCCATTAACACAGCTATTATCGTTGTTAAAGGGACAGCAAGTAAAAGACCTGAAGATGATATGAGTGTTCTTGCAATTTCTTCGGCAACAATCTCTAAACTGATTAAATAATCTAAAGGCATCTGCTGAATAGACAAGAGAAGAATAACTGGAAGAGATGCCCCTGCGTAAGCAAGCACTAACGTATTAACTACAGCGGAGATATGATCTTTTCCCACATGCATTGCTTCTTTAAAAAGTTTCAAGCCACGCAAATCGTTATTGGCCCTCGCAAGACTAAAAACGACAGATGATTGAATGGCCGCTACGTCGTCTAGTACACCCACGGCAGCAATAATAATACCAGCAATCAAAAGGCCAGCAATATTAATTGGATTACTTGATGCCATGTTTAAGTATAAGAATGCTTCATTTACACCAGTAAATTTGAGAGAATCAATAAAATAATTAGATAAAAACCCCACGAAAATCAAAGCAGCAATGATACCCAAAAAGGCGGCTATAGATTTTTTGCTTAAACCATACGATAAATAAAGTGTTGGAATTAAAATTATAGAGGCACCACTAATACCAATGAAAACAGGCGAGACACCTTTTAATATTTGCGGTAACATGAATACGAAAATAACCGCAAAAGTAAAAAGCAAACCTACGAGCGAATAAAATCCCTTCCAGCCACTAGTTAAAATCACTAAGATAATAAAGAAAACAAATAATATAATTAAATCTCTTGTTCTTGAGATATTAACCAAACTCCATTCACTATCTCCAAACAACGATTGGTTTAAAAATATTTTATCACCCTTTGTCACCGGTTCATAGTCATTCAAAATATTTATTTCTTTTCTCTCTGACCCTATGGTAATTTCTACCAATAAATCTTGTTCTTTTAAAATTTCATTTTTGTCGCCTATTTTTTCTGTTATTTCTCTCTCAGATAATACTTTTAAAACCCTTCCGCTAATTACGTTTTCTCCGACAGGCTTAGAAAGAGAATAAAGAATTCCGACTATCGATATTATTAAAATAATAATAACTATCCATTTATTTGGTTTGTCTTTGGAGTGGTCATGGTAATTATTATCAGCCAGTGTATTCATATCTTTTATTTAAGTGGCCAAGTAAAACTTCTAACTACATCTTCAATACCAGAAATTTTTAATTCAACAGATTTTGGTATTGGTGTTACTTGATTAAATATTAACACACCTTCTCTGTGATGACCTCCGACTGGACCATCCCAACTGACTGGTTTATATTCGTTACCCTGATCATCAATAAGAACGGCAATTTTTATCATGTCCTGATCTAGTTCAACTGAGTGAGTATTCATACCAACATCGAATTTCCATTCTTTAGAATTCGGTGATAAGTCTAAAGGAGTAATTACAACAGTCACACTAGCTTGCTCTTCAGTTTTCGTTTCCCAACTTTTTTCAGTAGTAGCTACTTGCTGATTAGTTTGATTAGTATCAGGGGTTTTCTGCAGTTTAGGGCCATTAAAATATAGGGCAAGAAATCCTCCAATAAAAGCTATTACATATAGACTTGTTATTATTTTATTTCTCATAATTGTTTTTTGAATTTATAAATTCTGTTTGCCATGTATATGATACCGGCAATGTTAAAGAAAATTCCCACCCAGAATAACTTTACTTGATATTGCGCCACAAATGTTGCAAGCCCTGTCACTCCTAGAATAGGAACTAGATTCACTAAATAATGAGCACAGCAGGAGATCATGGCCGCAGTGGAAGTAGTCCCAGATACGCCAACCACTTTACCCATTCCTTTTCCACTATGCACAA
>CAYIUM010000043.1:0-5313 GCA_964366675.1 uncultured Candidatus Saccharibacteria bacterium | reverse complement strand
GCACGGCGGTAGCCCATGCTTCTAATATCAATAAAGTTATCGACATCATAACGGAAGCATTAAAGAAACAAGAAAAAATTGTTGTTGTTGTGTCTGCTTTTAGCGGGATTACTGACGATCTTATCCTGCTTGCAAATCTGGCGTCTAAAAAGAACCGATCGTATCAGACGGTTTTCAAGGGTATTTGTGGGAGGCACGATCAAGCAATCAGAGAATTGATTGGTCCAGAAAATGAAAAAAAAGGGCTTTTAGAGATAAGAAAAAAATATGATGAATTAGAGAAAATCACAGAAAATATTTTTTCAACCCAGGAACTTTCTTTAGCAACCCTTGATGCTGTGATGAGTTTCGGTGAACAACTTTCATCTTATGTAATCAGCGAAGCGATAAAAAATCGGGGGATTCCGTGCAAGTTTGTCGATTCCCGAGAGATTATTAAAACTGATGACAATTTTGGCAGCGCAAACGTTGATTTGGATAAATCTTACAAACTTATAGCAGATCGCCTAAATACGGCAGCTCTTTCTGTCATGGGGGGGTTTATCGCTTCAACCAAAGATGGGTTCACTACTACTCTTTCCCGAGGCGGATCAGACTACACTGCGTCTTTGGTGGGGGCCGCCCTAGATGCAGATGTGATTGAAATATGGACTGATGTGGATGGTATCATGACTGAAGACCCGAGGAAAATAAAAAACGCTCTGCTGATTCCGGAAATAACCTACAAAAAAGCGGAAGAGATGGCCTATAATGGCGCTAAAGTAATTCATCCAAAAACTATCCGGCCAGCGGTGTTAAAAAATATACCCATTTACGTCAAAAACACTTTTAACCCCTCAGGTAGTGGGACCAGAATAAGCAATGGAAAAAAATAAAATAAAAGTTGGAATATTGGGAGCTACTGGCATGGTTGGGAAACGATTTATTTCTTTATTGCGAAATCATCCATGGTTTGAAGTAGCGGCTGTCGCGGCTTCCAGAAAATCCGTAGGGAAGAAATTGGGATTATTTACTGTATATTCTGTTGAAGACGATATTGAAGAAATTTGTAAAAAATGTGATTTCGTTTTTTCAGCGATAGACGCCGATAAAGATTTTATTAAAAAAATTGAAGAATCTTACGCAGAAAGAGGATTGCCGGTCGTCTCTAACAATTCCGCTCACCGTTGGACGGAAGATGTGCCGATGATTTTGCCCGAAATCAATCCGCATCATCTTGACATTATCCCCACGCAACAAAAGAATCGCGGCTGGACAACGGGATTTATTATTACTAAGCCCAATTGCTCGCTTCAATCATACGTTCCGCTGCTTCAAGCGTGGAAAGATTTTAATCCGCGAGAAGTCATTGTTTCAACCTATCAAGCAATTTCCGGCGCAGGCAAGACATTTGAAACGTGGCCGGAAATGATTGATAATGTCATACCATTTATCGGCGGAGAGGAAGAAAAATCGGAGAAAGAACCCTTAAAAATTTTTGGCAAAATAAATAAGATAAAAAAAGACAAATTTGTTTTGAAGAATACGCTAAAAATCTCAGCTAACTGCATCCGAGTGCCCGTCACCGATGGCCACTTGGCGACAATCAATATAAAATTCGGAAAGAAAGTTTCAGAAAAAAAATTAATTAAAGCTTTAAAAAATTTTAAAAATCCGCTGGCTTCGCTTAATCTACCCTCTGCCCCGAAACCATTTATTACCTATTTCGACGAGCCTAATCGACCGCAGACGCGGCTGGATAGGGATTTGCAAGGTGGTATGGGTATTAGTGTCGGCCGCATCAGGAAAGATTCTGTGCTGGGCTGGAAATGTGTTGCTCTGTCGCACAACACTATCCGAGGCGCCGCTGGCGGCAGTATTTTAAACGCCGAATTATTGGCAAAAAGGGGTTATATAAAACATCATGCTTAAATTTTACAAATATCACGGAACCGGAAATGATTTTATTATGATAGACAATCGTAACAATGTTTTTGACATTAAAAATACGGAAAAAATAAAACTTTTATGCAACCGCCATTTTGGTATAGGGGCGGATGGCCTGATTTTATTGGAAGAAGATCCAGATTGTGATTTTAAAATGGTTTTCGCGAATCTGGATGGTAGTATCGGCGCGATGTGCGGCAACGGCGGGCGGTGTATTGTACATTTCGCGTTTCACATTTTAAAAATTATAAAAGACCCTAAAAATGTGTGTTTTTCGGCAGCTGATGGGATGCATGAGGCTGAAATAAAGGGCGATGAAGTAAAGCTTAAAATGCAGAATGTAAATGAAATAAGTAAAAGAAATGGCTTAACTTTTCTTTATTCCGGCACCACTCCGCACAACATTATGTTCGTAAAAAATATAGAAAAATTTCCAGTTATCAACGAAGGAATGAGAATCCGGAATTTTGATTCTGATGGGGTGAACATAGATTTTGTTGAGTTAAAAGACGGTATATTCCATGTGCGCACTTATGAGCGCGGAGTGGAAAATGAAACTTTAGCTTGCGGTACGGGAGCAACAGCAGTAGCCATCGCTTCTCATTATTTGGGTGTGCTGAAAAAAAATATTTGCCATATAAAAATGCCCGGTGGTGATTTGACCGTAAAATTTGAGAAAATAAAAAATGGTTCGTATGAAAACATCTGGCTCATCGGCCCCGCAGTATGTGTGTTTGAAGGAGAAATAAAACAATAATTTTTCTATTCTTCAAGCAAATCCACCACGCTTTGCACTTCGGTGATAGAAGTGATGCCGTTTAAAATTTTAACCACGCCATCTTGGCGCATGGACAGAATTCCTTGGTTGTGCGCCACTTTTTTAATTTCATGCTCGCTTGGATTTTCCGGCATTATTTTTTCTATGGCTTCGTCCGTTTTAATTGCCTCAAAAATACCTATTCGTCCTTTGTAGCCAATCTTGTTGCATTTTTCACAGCCGACTGGAGAGAAAATTTTAAAAGATTTATCTGTTTTTATATTATATTTTGAAAAATCTTTACCTTCGTTTTTCATGCTGTCCAAAACAATTTTTATAACGCCAGCTTCTTCTTTAGTAGGCGCATTTTCCTTTTTGCAAAATTTGCACAACTTGCGGACCAAGCGCTGGGCTATGGATAAAGATAACGCCGACACCATAATTTTTGGATTTACTCCCAGATCGATTAAGCGGGGGATAACCCCGGCGGCATTATTAGTGTGTAAAGTGGAAAAGACCATGTGGCCAGTCAAAGAAGATTGCACGGCGATTTCAGCCGTATCCGAGTCCCTTATTTCTCCAACCATGATGACATCTGGGTCCTGGCGCAGAGCCGAACGTAATCCTTCCGGAAAGGTATAACCTTTATTGATGCTTACTTGCGTCTGAGTGATGCCGGACAAATGATATTCTACCGGGTCTTCGATGGTGATTATATTTATTTCAATTGAGTAAATTTTTCGCAAAAAGGCATAAAGAGTAGTGGTTTTGCCCGATCCGGTAGGGCCGGTGACTAGAATCAACCCATTTGGTTTCGCAATTTCATCCTGCACGATCTTGAAGAGATACGGCTCGATTCCAAGCTCCTCAATAGGTACCTGAATGGCCTTCGGATCCAGAATGCGCATGACGATTGATTCGCCGTAAGATCCGGGAATAAGCGAAGTACGGATGCTTATCTCTTCCTTCTCTTCCATGATATTAAAACGTCCGTCTTGGGCTATCTTTGAAGTGAGTTTCATACCAGAGAGAAGTTTAATGCGGGAATTGAGTAAACGATAGACATCCAGTCCGAAGAAATTTATATCCTGCAAAACTCCATCGAGGCGCAATCGGAGCCTCCCTCGGTCTTTTTCCGGTTCTATATGTATGTCCGAGGCTTTGATCGCGATCGCTCCGGCAAGGATCACTTCAAGAATGCGGGAAATCTTGTGGGTTTGATTTCCTTCCAGGGCTTCCGCTACTAATTTTTCTATATCTTGAATCCGCTCGATGTTTTTTGCCGTGTTTCTCAAAACTTCTAAAGAAACATCCAAGCCCCCGACCATTGAACTCTCGGCCATGGAAAGTTCTTTATATCTGTCCCAAACTTTTTGCAGGCTGGCATTGGAAGCCATATAAAAAACAGGCACCAAATTGTGTCTTTCCATTAGATCCTTTAACGTTTTAAAAAGATCGTCCGTCGGCGTGCGTACCGCAATAAAAATATTTTTCCCAAAAAGTTTGAAAGGAGCAACTTTCATTTCTATCGCGTCTTTTTCCGGGATAGTCCTAAGCGCTTCGTTATCTACACCCAAACGGTATAGATCAATGTAGGGAAGGCTATATTTTGACTCTGCCAAACTGGCCACCAACTGTTCTTCTTCCTGTTTATACAATTCATCAAGTTGTTTATTTTGTTTTTCTTCATCAAATAAAGCCATTGCAAACAATTATAGCGTAAATGGTATAATTTACATAATGCTTGAAGCAAATAAAAGCCCAAAAACCCTTGTTTTATTGGATGCTCATGCCATAATCCACCGCGCGTATCACGCTCTGCCGGAGTTTTTGTCATCCAAAGGAGAGCCCACCGGAGCCTTATATGGGCTGGCAAGCATGCTGATGAAAATAGTTACCGACTTGAAGCCAGATTACATCGCGGCCTGCTATGATTTGCCCGGGAAAACCTTTAGGCATGAAGTCTATGATGCCTATAAGGCCGGTCGCGCCAAAGCGGATGATGCTCTTATTATGCAGTTAAAAAAGTCCCGCCAAATTTTTGAAGCTTTTAATGTTCCTATGTACGACAGTCCAGGTTTCGAAGCAGATGATATTTTGGGAACGATTGTCGAGAAATGCAAGAAATTGAAAATTGAAAATCGTGAATTGAAAATCGTGATAGCCTCGGGCGATATGGACACGATGCAACTGGTAGATGATAAAAAAGTGCAAGTTTATACCCTCAAAAAAGGAATCAACGAGACTATTTTATATGATGAAGACGCGGTTGTGACCCGTTTCGGATTTAAGCCGACGCTTTTGCCTGATTATAAAGGATTGCGCGGAGATTCTTCTGACAATATCAAAGGTATTAAAGGGATCGGAGAGAAAACGGCAACTATTTTGATTAAGAACTTTGGCACCATTGAAGAAATTTATAAAAAAATAAAGAAAGATGACAGAACTTTCAAAAAAACTGGCATTACCGACAGAATGGTGGAATTAATAAAAAATAATGAAGAAGAAGCCTTGTTTTCCAAAACGCTAGCAAAAATACGAACTGACGCGCCAGTACAGTTTTCCTTGCCTGAGAAAACTTTTTGGGAGAGTATAGATGCGGAGAAAATAGAGAAAGTTTTTGCTCAATT
>CAYIUM010000042.1:0-5337 GCA_964366675.1 uncultured Candidatus Saccharibacteria bacterium | reverse complement strand
TTTTAGTACTGGGATGTATTCAAAAAAAATAATAGAAAACATAGAGAAAGAGCTCGAAAATCTGAAACAAGGGGGGAAATTTAAAATTGAAAGAGAATTAGAAGGAGCGCAAGGACCAGTTGTAGAGATAAACGGCCACGCCAAAGGACGGGCAAGTAAAAAAGTGCTTATGTTCGCTTCAAATAATTATTTAGGTCTAGCAAATCATTCTGATATCATAAAAGCATCTCAAGAAGCAACGACAAAATACGGCTTCGGACTCTCTTCCGTGCGTTTCATTTCCGGGACAGAAACGATTCATAAAATTTTAGAGAAAAAACTTTCAGAATTTTTAGGCACTGAAGATGCTATTCTATACTCTACAAATTTCATGGCAAATCTGGGGTTCTTTGCAACGATTGTCGACTTGGTAGTCGGAGTACCATAACTTGGTACTCCGACTACCAAGTCTGTAGCGGTTTATAGCGATGAACTTAACCATGCGAGCATCATTGATGCGTTCAAGCTCTGCAAAAAAGAAAATGTGGTTAAGAGAATCTATCCTCATGGTGATATTGCTACGCTTAAAAAAATGCTTGAAGAAGATAAAGATAAAGGTTATAGATTTAAAATAATAGTAACGGATGGAGTATTTTCTATGGAAGGATATCTCGCTCAACTTCCTAAAATAGTGGAACTTGGAAAAAAATACGAGGCTCTAACATTTGTCGATGACGCCCATGCAGTCGGAGTTTTAGGAAAAACAGGAGCTGGAACGCCTGAGCATTTTGGTTTACATGGGAAAATTGATATTCTTTCAGGAACTTTTGGGAAAGCCCTCGGCGGGGCAGTTGGCGGCTATATTGCCGGAAGAAAAGAAGTGATAGAGCTTCTTCGTCAAAAATCTAGAACATATCTTTTTTCTAACTCCGTCCCCCCGAATGTGGTTATTGCCTCCATAAAAGCTCTTGAACTTTTAAAAGAAATGCCAGAACTTCTGGAGAAAGTAAAAGACAATTCAAAATATTTTAGAGATGGAATAAAAAAACTTGGGTTTAATGTACTTCTTGGAGAACATCCCATAGTGCCTGTGATGCTCGGTGATGCTTCAAAAACTCAAGAAATGAGTAAAAAACTACTAGAAAAAGGGCTTTTCGTAACAGGTCTTTGGTTTCCGGTAGTACCCGAAGGTTCTGCTCGATTACGTTTTCAGATCTCAGCTGCGCATACAAAAAAGCACCTAGGTCAAGCTCTAGAAATAATGCGAGAAGTTGGCAAGGAAATGAAAATGATATAAAGTAAGTATATGATTTCCCGCATCTATGTAACGCCGAAAGAAAACGTCAAGACGGCATTATCGTATCTTTTTGACTCAAAATTATCTAAAAAAGAAATTATCAAACTGACCGAAGCCCTAACCAATCCAATATTAGAAGATTATTTTATAAATGAATCGCCTGATTTCAGAAGTTTTGATTATGCAGTGGAGATAGGCTTTTTGCCCGGAGTTACAGATAATGTAGGCCGTACAGTCGAAGAAATAGCTAAAGATTTGCTTCATCTTAAAAAAGATTCAGATATAAAAGTATATACATCCAAAGTTTTTTTTATTTCTGGTCCTCGTACAGATGATGAGGTTAAAACCATAGCTCAAACTTTATACAACCCGCTCATAGAGAGAGTAAATATTTTGAAACTTAAAAATGGAAAAGTAAAATTTCCAAACAAAGTTCCGGAAGTAATTTTAAAGAAAGGCGTTTCAGTTTTGAATGTATCCCTTGATGTCCCCGATGAAGAGCTCATTAAAATAGGCAAGGAGGGGATCATGGATGAAAACGGTGTACGCCGTGGTCCGCTGGCTCTTTCTCTTTCCTACATGAAAGTTATCCAAACTTATTTTGCCAAACTTAAAAGAAATCCGACGGATATAGAGCTCGAATCACTTGCCCAGACATGGTCGGAACATTGCAAACACACTATTTTCGCTAATTCTATAGATGATATTAAAGATGGTTTATATAAAACTTATATCAAAGGGGCGACAAATTTAATCAGAAAACAAAAGCAAGAAAAAGGGGAAGATTTTTGTGTTTCCGTATTTTCTGATAATGCTGGCGGAATAATTTTTGATAAAGATTATTTAATTACTCATAAGGTGGAGACTCACAACAGTCCCTCGGCGCTTGATCCCTTTGGCGGAGCGGTAACAGGCATTGTAGGAGTTAATCGAGATGCTATCTGATTCGGGTTGGGAGCAAAACCTGTCGCCAATACATACGGATTTTGTTTTAGTAACTTAGATGATAAAAAAAAATTTTTTAAAGATAAAAATTTAACTCAGCCAATGCTTCCTCCAAAAAGAATAATGGAGGGAGTAATCAAGGGTATAAACGTCGGCGGAAATTGTTCCGGAATCCCCACTATTTCAGGATTTATCAGATTTGATAATCGCTATCGCGCCAAGCCGATGGTTTTTGCGGGCACAGTCGGTCTTATTCCAAGGAAGGTGAAAAGCAGGCTTATGCACGAAAAGAAAGCGCAACCGGGAGATTATGTGGTGATGGTAGGGGGAAGAGTCGGACTTGACGGCATCCACGGAGCGACATTCTCTTCGGAAAATATAGACAGTAATTCCCCAGCCACTGCCGTTCAAATTGGTGATGCCATAACTCAAAAGAAACTAAGCGATGCGATAATTAAGGAAGCGCGGGATATGAATCTGTACAACAGTATCACAGATGACGGCGCCGGAGGTCTTTCTTCCTCTGTATTAGAAATGGCTAAAGAATCTGGCGGAGTTAAAGTTTATCTAGAAAAAGTCCCGCTCAAATATTCCGGACTCAAACCTTGGGAGATTTGGATTTCGGAGTCGCAAGAACGTATGACTTTGTCTGTACCCGAAAATAAATGGAAAACATTTCAAAAATTAATGGAAAACAGGGGAGTAGAAGCGACAGTAATTGGAGAATTCAATAATTCTGGAAAAGTTGTCGTGAAATATGGAGGAAAAAAGATTATGGATTTAGAAATGGAATTTTTGCATAATGGATTGCCGAGGAAACATCTAGTTACTGATTCAACCTCACCTCAATCCTCTCCTGAAAGGAGAGGAGGCCTCTTCCCCTTTCAGGGGAAGGCGGGGAATGAGGTTCTTGAAAGAATGCTTTCAGACAAAAACATCTCCGGTTTTTCTTTCATCTCCGAACAATACGATCATGAAGTGCAGGGATCTTCAGTATTAAAACCGCTCTCTGGTCCGGGACGTATAAACACAGACGCTCAAGTTTTCAGTCCTGTATTAAATTCTAAAAAAGGAGTTGTTCTATCTTCAGCGTTATATCCTTCTTATGGGGATGTAAATATGTATGACATGGCCGCTTGCGCGATTGATACAGCAATTCGGAATACTATAGTAGCTGGCGGCACTCTAAATCACCTCGCTCTCTTGGACAATTTTTGCTGGTGCTCATCAAATGACCCCAAGAGGCTATATCAGCTCAAAGAGGCCGTAAAAGCTTGCTATGACTGTGCCGTGGCTTATGGCACGCCTTTTATCTCCGGCAAGGATAGCATGTTTAATGATTTTAAGGGTTATGATGAAAAGGGTAATCCAGTGGCTATTTCCATCCCACCCACACTTCTCATTTCCGGCATAAGTGTGATGCAGGATATAAATAAAACCGTCTCGCCAGAATTCAAAAACGCCGGAGACATTATTTATCTGTTGGGTGAAACCAAAGAAGAATCCGGCGCGCCGAAAGTCGATCTGGAAAAAAATCTGAAAACCTATCAAGCCCTAGAAAAAGTTATTCGAAAAGAATTAATCGCTTCCGCTATGTCAGTAACTTCCGGTGGGTTAGGAATTGCATTAGCCAAAGCCGCCGTAGGCGGCATGCTCGGCTGCACCGTAGATTTAAAAAATATAATCTGCGGAAGCCTTGCTTCCGCAGATATAAAACTTTTTTCTGAATCACAGGGCAGGATTTTGGTATCTGTTTCTCCCAAAAATGCCAAGCTATTTGAAAAATTAATGCGAAAAATTATTTATGCTAAGATTGGGAAAGTTGGAAATAATAGTAAAGTAGTCATAATCGAAAGCGGGAAAAAAATTATAGGCACAGACATCAAAAAACTGCACAGCATTTATCATAAGTTTTCTAATTCGCAGAAATAATTATGGATCCTTCTCCCCAAAAAAGAAATACAGATTCTCTTGAGCAAAAAGCTTTTGAATTACGCAAAAGGGCTTTTAATTTAATACATTCTTATATTGAAAGACGGTGGAAAGAATCTGCTAAAAATAAAAAAACGTTTGTAGGGAAAATTATTGAAGATGATATTAAACTTATCCCCAAAGCTACGGAAAAAATAAAGAATACTTTTGGCATTTTTGAAAATTATTCTGGAGCAGAAGATATTCTTATAAATGAAATAACAGAAGCAACTATACAAATTATGGTGGAGCATCTATCGCTAGAAGAGATAGAAGAAGTTCATCGCGCTAGATCAATACAAGAAAGAGGTGATCAGGCGTTAACTAGAGGATTAAACTTTTCGGTTAATGGTGATGGTAGCAAGATAAGCCTTCATGTGCCAATTACTTTTTTTAAAACTCCAAGTGATGCCCTAAATTCTTATAGAGTAGGACTGGGTGTTTTAGCAAATAAAATATTATCTGATCTAGAATTAAAGGACGTTCAAGAAGTAATTGCACTTTCGTCACTAGTGCAAGATAATCCTAGACTCTTAAAGAAGTTTGGTTTTGATGTTATTCTTGACGCAGACGGTAAACCGACAACAGAAGCTAAAATGTCGAGAGAAAAATTATTAGAATTGTATGGCCCTCAATCAGTATCTTAGTTACTTTAGCCCATTAAAGTACTTTAGTGTACTAAAGTAAGGAAAAAAATGGAATATAAACAAGAAAACAAAATATGCCAGAATTGTAAGAAAGATTTTGTAATCGAGCCGGATGATTTTGGATTTTATGAGAAAATGAAAGTTCCGCCGCCGACATTTTGTCCAGAATGCAGATTTCAGAGACGACTACTTTTTAGAAACAACAGAGTTCTTTACAAAAGAGAATGCGTCTTATGCCACGATCCAGTTCTCACCATATATCACAAAAGTCGCCCCTACACTATTTACTGCCGCGATTGTTGGCTTTCCGATAAATGGAATCCCATAGATTATGGTCGAGATTATGATTTTTCTAAATCTTTTTTTGAGCAGTTCAAAGTTCTCATGGAAGCAGTGCCGAGAGTAAATCTCTACCGAGACAATTTTATCCTGAGTGATTATTGAAACTACGGTCTCGATTTCAAAGAATGTTATTTGCTGTTTGGTGGAATGGATAAT
>CAYIUM010000041.1:0-5362 GCA_964366675.1 uncultured Candidatus Saccharibacteria bacterium | reverse complement strand
CTTTTTTTCTTATATTGGAAAGTGGAACTTTTCATTGATCTTTTTCGATCAGGAGTTCTATTGTCCATTCCTGTCACGCTGTGTGCAGTACTGCGAACAGGTATTTTGGGTTCCACTTTTTTATTATCAACACTTACCGCGCTGAAGGATATTCTCTGTTTTTTTGTCATTTTTATTTATTATTAATAATTTTAGATAGGGCTTTAGGCACTATCTGGTAAATATTTTCCAAACTTTTTCCGTCTCTGTGTACCATAAATATACATTCAAATATCGCTCTGAAGGGGAAAGAATGTTCATCACTTTCGACTCTTTGAGATTTTTTGACACGATATACACAAAATTTGGGTTGAAGAGAAATATCGCCGGCATGTCTTTTCTGATTTCATCTTCAAATTGGACGTATTTTTTCGTTCTGGCTTGTTCATCAACGGTGACGGAAGCCTCTTCTAAAATTTTGTCCACTTTTGCACTGGTGTACATCGCAACATTCAACCCCGGATCTTTTCTCTGCGAGGAATGCCAGAAAGCGAATAAGTCGGATTCGTGGTTTATGATCTCTCCGAACAAAAGGGCGTCATATTTGCGCGGGCGGATGACGCTTTGATTCAAATTGCCGGTCTCAAAAGTTTTTACATCCACCTTCATACCTATTTCGAGCAAATCGTTTTTTATCAGCTCGGCAGTTTTAGCCAATTCTGGAACATTACCGGTAGAAATGGAAAACTCCAATTTTTTTTGCACTTTCTTTTTTTTCTCGGTGACTGTTTTTTCTAAAAATCCGTCCGTATTTTTTTTCCAACCGGCTTTGGCTAAATCGTCCTGCACTTTTTTTAGCAAATCCACCCGAGTGACATCAGTCGCTGTGCTTGATTTATGATATTGAATCATACTAGTGGGTATCGGACTGTCAATCACGACTCCATATCCTGCCAAAACTTCTTCGACGATCCTCTCTTTGTCTATGACTTGATTGATTGCTTTTATAATAGTTTTGTCGATAAAAAGCTGATTTTGGTTTTGATTGAAGAAGAGTCCAAAAACTCTTGGCAGGACCGAAGATTCCACTTGGTGATTTTTACTTTTTAAAATCTGCGCGTTTTGAGGACTAATAGAGCTTATTTCTTCTACCTTCTTATCCATCAGAGCTTGCACGAGTTCATCTTCATTTTGGTAAAAATGCAGGTATATATTTTTGATATATGGTTCGCCCAAAATGAATTTTTTGAAGGACGTCAATTCATAGTAGTCTATGATTCCGGATGATTGTTTGTTGACCGAACTTATCATATAGGGTCCTGATCCAATAGGGTTTGTGTTTGCGTTGTTGAGTTCTACTGGCGAGTTATCCCATAAATATGCGGGCATAATGCCGAGCGTTGTATTTTCTAAAAATGAAGCGTACGGCTGTTTCAAAATAAATTTTACGGTTCGCGCGTCTGTTTTTTCAGCGCTGATCCCATTCCAATCTACTTTGCGTGGACTGGAGATCAATCCATCTTTAACTTTATTAACTGTAAACAATATATCTTCCACTGTCACAGATCTTCCGTCTTGAAAATATAAATTATCTTTTAAAATAAAAGTGTAAGTTAACCCATCTTTGGACATTTCGTATTTTTCCGCCAAGTCCGGTATCAAAATTCCATCTCTATTTTTTCTCATCAGACCAGAATAAATAAGCGATACCAGGTTCTGGTCAGCCGAAGAATTGGCCAATATCGGGTTTATAAAACGAGGAATTCCGGCGATGCCTATGGAAATAGAACCCCCCCGCATAGGTACCTGTACCATGAAGGATTTATTGATGCTTTCCAGTATTAAAATCGTGCTAAACAATAGCACTATTACTAATCCGACAAAGACCACTCTTTCTTTTTTTGAGAAAGAGATAAAAACAAAATCTATTTCTTTTTTTGAAGGCAATTTAAAATTACGCATACGACTATACAGATTTTCTATTTGGAGATAAAAACTTTTGCAACCATTTGCCCTAGGCAGCTTTCATTATTATACTAAGCAGAGAAAATAAAGCAAAAAGGACTCCACAAACGATAGACAAATAAAAAAGAAACTTTTCAAAGCCTCGACGAGTGTGATGAAAACCTTCATTGTTACTTCCGCCCAAAGCTCCGCCCACACCAGCACTGGACTGTTGGAGTAAAACCGCTGATACCAATATGACTGATAGAATTATCTGCGCATAGGGCAGAACAGCTACGACTAGATTCATTCCATGATTATTGCATATTCGGGTCCGAAATGCAAACAATTATGTTATAATATGGTCTATACAAATTGCCGATATATATTCATGTAAAAGTTTTAGCAGGCGCAAAAGGTGAATCTTTGAAAGTATTATCGAGAGATCACTTCTCTGTTTCCGTCCGCGAAAAAGCAGAACGCAATATGGCAAATACTCGAGTCCTCGAACTTGTTGCGAAGCATTTCAAAGTGCCGGTAAATAAAGTCCGTATCGTAAACGGACACCATCATCCGAGCAAATTATTGATTATTGAAAACTAACTTGTTATATTCGTTGTATGTTTCAAAATTTTTTACTTAGGAAAATGTTAAGGACGAAAGGTGTGCCGGAGGCACAAATAGAAATGTTTGTCGGGATGATAGAAAAAAATCCCGAGCTTTTTAAAACTATTGCTTCCGAGATTCAAGAGAAAGTAAAATCCGGCATGTCTCAAATGGATGCCAGCATGCAAGTGATGAAGAAATATGAAGGGGAGTTAAAGAAGTTGGGGTGATTGAGTTTGGGGGTGGGTTGTGAAGTTATGATATAATATTGATGTATGACTTTAGTCTTGCAATCCCAACATATTTCGGACCCAAAAATAAAAGGTTCAAAAAAACTCCCCACCCCATATCACAGGGAAGATAATTTTTGTCTGTATCTTGGAGATTCATTAAATATAATGAGAGCTTTGCCCGATAATTACGTTGATATGATTTTTTCTGATCCACCTTACAATCTTTCAAATGGAGGGTTCACTGTGCATGCTGGGAAAATGGTAAGTGTCAATAAGGGGGAATGGGACGTAAGTCGCGGATTTGATGGCGATTATGATTTTCATTATCAATGGCTAAAAGAATGCAAAAGAATTTTAAAACCAGAAGGTACGCTTTGGGTAAGTGGAACATATCACTCGATTTATCAATGTGGGCATGCTTTGCAATCTCTTGGATATCATATTTTGAATGATGTTTCTTGGTTTAAGCCCAATGCATCTCCAAATTTGAGCTGTAGATTTTTTACTGCATCTCATGAAACATTGATATGGGCTCGCAAAGATAAAAAAGCAAAACATTACTTCAATTATGATTTAATGAAAAATGGAAATTGGGCAGAAGATTTTATAAAAAAATCTGGATTACAAATGCGTTCAGTTTGGTCTATCCATCCACCGAAAAAATGGGAAAAAACTTTTGGGAAACATCCCACTCAAAAACCTATTGAACTTCTTAAACGAATAATTCTTGCTTCCACGAAGCCGGACGCGATAATTTTGGATCCTTTTACTGGGAGCTCAACTACCGGCGTGGCGGCAGAAATAATAGGAAAAAGGAAATTTATAGGAATTGATACAAATAAAAATTATCTAGATTTATCTATTAAACGTTTTAAGGAACTTAAAAATAATCTATTTTATGGCAAATAATAGATCTTGGAAAAAAATTTTTGATGATTACAAAATTCTCAAGCATGACTTCAACAAGTCACCCTTTCCTTTATCTGCTATTCAAATAAAAAAGTCGTGTCAAAGATTTAAGGAGACAGGGGAAAAAGAAGTTCGTATTTTATGCAAACAAGACAGTAGAGAAGATAGGCCTGAAATCTTTATAAACAATGGTCTGTTTTTACTACCAACTCATAACGGAGAGTTTGTAATTATAAAAGGAGAAGGTTATGTAGATATTAAACCGATCAAAACCTCAATAAAAAAATACTCATCTAAATTGGATTTTGATCTAGACACATCAAAAATAGGTAATTCGGAGATGCAACATCTTGACTTCGCATATGCTTCTAGTTTAATTAGAACTTTTACAGAAGATCCTTCCCTTGTTCTAACAATAAGAGGTAGAAAATATACTCCACATTTTGATTTTATGGTTGGTGAGCAAAAAATAGAGACAGAGAGTGTGCAGACAGAAGTAGATGCTGGATATGAGGGAAAAAATAAGGTAGTTTTAGTGGAAGCAAAAAATAGTGCAACTGATAATACGATAATAAGGCAGCTATATTATCCGTTTAGGCAATGGCAAGAGCATACAAAAAAGAAAGTTTACACATTATTTTTCGAAAAATCTACAGACGGTATTTACTCAATTTGGCAATTTGAATTTACTGATCCTAATAATTACAACTCCATAAAATTAGTAAAGGCGGAAAGATTTCAGATAATTTTATAAAAACGCTATGAAATATAAAGAACCGTTCTTGGAAAAACTGAAAAATAAACGATGAATTTTTATAAAGGAAATTTTAATCAAGATCGTGAAAATGAATTCAAAACCAAGAAGGGTTGGCTTGTTGGTCATTTTATGGAATATTATCGAAATACAAACAAAATGTGTGTTAAGTTTTGGAAATTCAACAAAGGAGAAGAAAAAGATCATCAATTAAAGTACGAAAAGGAAGCCGTGGAATGCACTATAATACTTAAAGGCAAGGTTCAGGGAGTAATTGATGGAAAAGAATTAATTTTTCAAGCAGGAGAATACGTTGTAATACCAGCAAAAATAAGAAGTAATATGATTGTTAAGGTTTTAGAAGAACCTGTGGAAGGTTTTACGATAAAAAGTCCCAGTATCGAGGGAGATTCCATTAAAATGGGTGTACATGTTTAAGAACAGTCAAAATTTATTTTTTATGATTTTACTTTTAGGTGGTTAATAGATTGTGAATTCACAAGAACTGTTTTTGTAAAATCCGTATTCAAATACATACGTCAGAGGCATATAAATATCCACCAGAGGCGGACGGTATATTAAAATTTATTTGTGATAAAGTTCCTGTTTATTACCTAATCTCTAGTCTCTAATTCGCGCGAATAAGCGAATAGTGATAGGTCGGATTGTTTGATATAATATATTCGTGGCTATGACCGAAAAAGAACTTGAAAAAAATCTAAAAGCGCTTGCCAACAAGCGCCGAATTTTAATTATAAAATTTATTAAAAAATCTGGTCGCGCCTCGGTAGGGGAAGTTGCCGAAGCTATTAAGCTTTCTTTCAAGGCGACATCTAAACACTTAATGATTCTTGCCAACGCGGATATTTTAGAAAAAGAACAGGTCAGCTTAACAATGTTTTATTTTATATCTAAAACACCCAATCCTCTGATATAC
>CAYIUM010000040.1:0-5398 GCA_964366675.1 uncultured Candidatus Saccharibacteria bacterium | reverse complement strand
AGCGCAGAAACTTGTGTTTGCGCTTTTTGCAAAGGTGTTTCTTTTGAAGGATTTCGTAAACCATAAAATACAGCTAGAGAGAACATAATTCCAACAATAACGATAGCTATCGGCGTCGCGTATGGACTATCTTTTTTTATTATTTTTTCTTCAAGTTGTTCGTTTTCCATTTTTTAATTTTATTAGTGGTTAATAATGCCCGACTCCCGTTTACTCATCGCAACAATCAGCAAGTTTGGCCACGAGGTCTTCCAGGCGTGAACTATTCTTTGCCGTTCGTTTTATTTTTTCTCCAGAAATTAATTTTAATTTAAGCGCCCAAAAGATGGAGTACACTTTGTACGCTTTTTCAAACATTTCTTTAGCTTTATCTTTTTTGCCCTCAGAATTGAGTTTATTGCCCACTTCTATAAGCCGCATGGTGGCAGCCAAAAGATGTTTTGATATGCACCAGGTTTCACCTTCATTGTTTGGCATAAGCTTAGCCAATAAATCTTTTCTCACCTCACGGATTTCAAGTGTCGTGTCAAAGTATTCATCCTTTTTTGTTTTGACGCCGGTAAAGAAAAAGTGCTCCTCGAGACTGATTAGATTCATTACAGCCAGGCTAAGATCTTCGGCGGTTGATAAATCAACGCCGGCTTTTTCTTTTAATGAATCAATTTTCTTCATAAACTCATCTATCGTTATTGTTTTATTCATGTTAGATAAATAATATTAAGATGCCAATAATAATCATAGCGAGGCCGGTCCACAATCTCATACTGTTCATATTATCCTTTTTCCATATCTGAACTTTGTCAACTAATTCTTTTTTCGCCGCGATAGACAAAACAACAATCAGAGGAATAATCAGAATAAGGTTGTAAAGCAAAAGGTAACCAAAACCAGACAAGTAAGTCATCTGGTCACGCAAAAGTCCGATCACCATGAGGTACGGCCCACCCATGCACGGAAATTGGCAAATGCCGACCAAAAATCCGAGTCCAAACACGGCCGGGAATGATGCCCTGTCCATCAATCTACCCATTACTTCATGCGTTACCCCTGGAATTTTTAATCTGATTGGGAAACTTGGGAAAAATCTATTTATTAGATTTATCATTCCAAAAATTACAAGAAGAGTCGCTCCAAGTTTTCCCATGAAATGCGGCGTATTGAACAAATGCAGAACTTTCAAAATTCCCAAACCAATAAGAAAGTACGCGGTGAAAATTCCAATAATATAAGTTCCGCCTAATTGCAGAATTTTCTCTCGAGTCATTTGGATCCCAAAAAGAAAGGCAATAGTGATGAGAAGAATAGAGAACGAACATGGGTGCACGCTGTCGAGAATCGCGGAGACGAGAAGGAGTGGCAGAAGCCAAGTTCCTTCCCGGCTGATATTCCAGAGAATCAATGAAGTTGCCGGATTGTTTTTTACAATAACCAATCCAACAATAACGACAAGAACAATGCCAATCGTAATAATTATTTTTTTCATACATTTACGGTGTTACATTCGTTTTAATCTTCAGTTCCGTCACCTTGCCACTTTCATCTTCCAGAAACACTGAACGTTCTATGCGCCCGATTCCGGCCGGACCGTGGGCATTCGGATCATACACAACCTCAATATCCAACGACCCCCCGGCTTTTACAATGGCATTGGCTCTAGGGACTGCCCCACCGTGACCGGGCATACCAAACGGTCTGCTCCGCTCTCCATTCTCGTTTAGAATGTAAGCGGTAGTGCACATACAGGAAGTGGTCAAACTTGGCACCTTGATATCCTGAGCCCCATTGTTCGTGACTTTGAATATTTTACTCACATTGCCATTCTTCATCGAGATTGTGCCAAAATCGTAGAATGTTTCAGTAGCAGTCAAAGCGTTGGCTATTATATTACCTGCCTTGGCCAAATGATATTTTTCCGACCCTTCTAGGTTTAATTCTTTTTTGTCCGCTAATTTGCTCCACCCAATTATACTGACAACACCAACAATAATTATGACGAGCGAGATAACTGTTTGTTTGTTCATAAAATTCTAGAAATTAGAATAGTAAAAAATCCCTTGATGGGGATTTATAAAAGACACAGCTAAAAATTTTACGACAAAATAATTAGCTATGTCTTACATAAGAAAAAGATGGGCTGTTTTCAAAAAGTGACAGCCACTTAGTTATTTCTTCCTGATATGTATATAATTTTTCACTATTTAAATAACACTTCCACTTATAAAAATATTTGGGTTCTGTAATCAATTTTACATTAAAGTAATACCAGATCATCCCAAGAATCAAAAATAGGGCAAAAAGTGCCGGAAATACGGCATTAGAAAATTGCTGCCAGTTATTGATGTGGTCCAGATTATTCTGGCATATTGCAGAACCACCTTGTGCATAAGGACAATCCGGCATAGACATTTCGTCGGTATGGGCAAAATTAAACAAGCCGAATATACCCAGGCTCATATAAGTGAGCAGAACGAAAGCACCGGCGAATAATTTTATGGTTCGTAAATTCATACTATTTAATTCTATCCCACAATGCGGCAAAAAGCCAGACCAATTTATTTATTAATTTGTTTGAAAAGCCAAATACCCAAAAGAATAAGATCAACCAACACTATGGCCCCCAAAATCACACCCCAGCCTCCTCCCATCATCCCACTATAACCATATCCATATCCCATCATGTAATTTATTTCAATTAACTTTTTTTAATCCCCGACAGACTCATTTTAACATTATTGGTTTTTGTTATCAATACGAAACGCTGTATGAAGCCAGCACCAACCCAGAAAACTCTCAACAAGAGCGATCCAGCCGACGACCGCGATAACTACATTGATCCAATCTGCACCAAAATGTGGCGCCCACGGCCCAATAAACCAGAAAGCCAGCGCAAATCGCAACACTCTGTCCACTTTCCCCAAGTTTTGATTTGTCATTTTTTAAACTTCAATTAATTTTTTATAATCTCGACCTTTACAATTTCTTTGCCTTGATTCTCAAAGAGTTCGAAACTACCGACACTGAAGACATGGCCATGGCAAATCCCGCGAACACCGGCGAAAGCAACCAGCCGAAAATCGGATAAAACAACCCCGCTGCCAACGGAATACCCACTATATTATATATGAAAGCCCAGAAAAGATTCTGTTTTATTCCCCGCATAGTTATTTTAGAAAGTTTGATTGCCTTCACAAGCTTTGAAATATCCCCGCCCAACAAAGTAATGCCCGCGGACTCAATAGCGACATCGGTACCTGTAGCCATCGCAATGCCCACATCGGCTTGAGCCATGGCGGGCGCGTCATTAACGCCATCACCAGCCATGGCTACTATTTTACCGAGGGATTGAAGTTCTTTTATCTTTTCCAATTTATCTTGCGGAAGTACATGAGCTATCACCTCATCAATCCCAACAAGAGAAGCTATATATTCCGCGGCTTTTTCATCATCTCCGGTAAGCATAATTACTTTTATGCCTAGTTTGTGAAGATTCGCGACAGCTTGTTTGGATTCGAGTTTTACCTCGTCGGCCACCATTACAAAACCGAGTATTTTTTCTTTTGTAGCCAGGATAACCGGGGTTTTGCCTTGCAATGTAAACTCTTCAATTTTTGAAACATCAAAAGATACTTTGAGATCTTGCATTAATTTTGCGTTGCCGACAAAATATTCTTTTCCATCTATTGTTCCTTTTATACCCTTTCCTTTTATACTTTCAAAATTCGAGACTGTTTTAAATTCTATATTTTTTCCTGCCCCGTAGGAAGTACCCTTTCCTTCGGGGTCTTTTGCATAATTTATAATCGCGTGAGCAATCGGATGTTCTGATTTTTTCTCAAGAGATGTGATAATGGATACAAGTTCATCTTCTTTTAGATTTGAAAGATTTTTGACGTCAACCAAGGTTGGTTTGCCAATGGTAATGGTGCCAGTTTTATCTACAATCACCGTATCCACTTTGTGTAGTTTTTCCAATGTGGCCGCGTCTTTAATTAGAATGCCTTCTTTGGCGCCTTTACCAACTCCCACAATAATCGCGGTCGGAGTAGCCAGACCGAGAGCGCAAGGACAAGCGATAACTAAAATACCGACAAACGACACAAGGCCAAACGAGAGAGCTTGGGAGAATGGCAAGAAAAAGAAACCGAGTGAAATCCAGATCGCTAGGGTAAGAAAAGCTATCACCAGCACCACCGGCACAAATACGGCTGAAATTTTATCAGCTAAAGCCTGAATTGGCGCTTTGCTTCCCTGAGCTTCTTCCACCATTTTTATAATATGGGCTAGTAATGTTTCTGAACCGATTTTTGTGGCCTTGAATACAAAAGATCCGGTAGTATTGAGTGTTGCCGCTACTACACTGTCTCCAATTTTTTTTTGAGTCGGCATGGGTTCACCCGTGACCATAGACTCATCAATGAAAGAGGCTCCTTCAGTAATCACGCCGTCCACCGGAATTTTAGTCCCCGGTTTTACGATAATAAAATCTCCATGTTTGACATCATTGACTGGAATTTCTATTTCTTTTCCGCCTCGGACGACCAGAGCCGTTTTGGCCTGCAGATTTAAGAGTTTTTCGATAGCATCCCCCGTCTTTAATTTTGATTTTGCCTCCAGATATTTTCCTAAAGCGATGAAAGTTATAACGATAATCGTCACATCGTAATAAGTATTTTCAACATTTATAAAAGGCTTTAGAACGTCCTCAAATGCGGTTACGGCAAAGCTGTATAAAAATGCCGCCACTGTGCCAATACCAATCAAAGTGTCCATATTCGCTTTGCCGTAACGAATAAATCTGTAAAAGCCAAGCAGGTACGGTTTGCCGACAATGAAAAGAATGTAAGTCGCCATCAATGGCAAAAGATGATGGAAAAATTCTTTGGTCGCAAAATTCATGGAAGAAACGAGATTGTAATTCGCCAAAATTTCCCACCCCATCACGAAAATACTGAATATGGCAAGTGGAATCGCCGACATGACTTTTATTTTCATGTCTCTGATTTCAGCAAGCTTCTCTTTTTTTGATTGGCCGAGTCCAAGATGTTCCGCATGTTCATTCTCCGACATGCCCATCTCTTTTGCAGTCATAGTTTCGGGTTGAGAAATAATAAAAGAATATCCGAGCGGTTCCAGTTTCTTGTTAAAATCTTCCGGATTTGTTTTATTTTTATCAAAAGAAATCTTGGCATTTTCTGTACCATTGTTTACAGATATGCTTTCCACCCCCTCGATCTTTTTAACCGTCCTTTCAATAATTGAGACGCAGGAGGCACAATGCATTCCTTTTACTTTGTAAGTTTGTGTTTGCATATTACTTGTAGTGAGCTTGTCGAACTATTTGCGTTTCAGCTGATAAACTTTTAAAATTTCTTTGGTAGCTTTGTCGGTTTGACCGCTC
>CAYIUM010000039.1:0-5399 GCA_964366675.1 uncultured Candidatus Saccharibacteria bacterium | reverse complement strand
ACATGGCTTTAATGTTACTCCGACCATGTGGTGCCAAGCTATTGGGGGATTACGCAGAATTTGACTTTTATAGCATAAAATGCTATAATAGAGTTATGTTAAACAAAATAATTAAATTAAGTCAAATAACTCTTATGGGAGCAATGGTTTTCACCTTTTACCCTGTTCTGGGTTATGCCCAATATTATTATAATAATTATAATTATAATTACAGTCCACTAACGGTGACAACATCTAACGCGACAAGTGTGACTGGCAAGGGCGCTATTTTTAATGGTTTAGTAAATGGAAATAATTTATACGCCACCTATAACTTAAGCACTTGGTTTGAATACGGCACAAGCACTAATTTTGGTTATTCGACGGCACAGATTAATTCTAATTCCGGATATGCCAACTTCAGTGCCAAGGTGGAAGGATTGAGCTCTAACACTGTATACTATTTCCGAGCTATCGCCCAAAATCCGCAAGGGGTTATTTACGGCGGTATTAATTCATTCAGAACTAGTTTGGCAAATGTAATAAACACAAGCGCGGGAAACAATAGTCTTTCAAATTTTAGTGTTATAACAAATCCGGCAACAGCAATAGCAAGCAGAAGCGCAAAACTAAATTCCCTGATAACAAATCCGATAAACGATCCTTCAACCACGTGGTTTGAATGGGGAATAATTCCAAATCTGGGTAATGCAACTCCGAGAATATCAACAGGGTATCTGTCTTCTGCTAAACATATAAATACCATTACCGGACTCACGCCCGGCACCACTTACTATTTTCGCGCCGTAGTGGAAAATTCTTCTTTAAGAGTGAATGGCACCACCTTAAGCTTTACCACAAGTCGCGGCAGTACAACCCAAAATGCGGCGGGAAATAACACGAATAGCTCCAACGTCACCAATACAAGTGTTCTCCAGCCCGAAGGATCCGCCCTGGCGGCAAATGTTCTCGGGTCCGGTTCTTTTTTCCCAGCGAGTATTTTGGGTTGGTTGCTTTTAATTATCTTAATTCTTGTTCTGATACTCATCAGCAAGCACCTGTACGCTAAATTTTCGGACAAAGAAGAGAAAAAGGCGCAGGAACACAGGTAAGAAATCTATGTTATAGTTAAATTCATCGTCCGATTTGCCATGAAAAAACATTTCAGCAAAGTAAAAATGTATGTTGTGTCCCATAAGATAATCAGTGCGGCTGTTTTGATTCTTTTGTTGATGTTGGGATACTGGGGATACAAAAAATTCATTGATGGGGCTGGAGATATACGCTACATAACAGCCAAAGTGGAAAGAGGTACAATTGTCGCCTCTGTTTCGGGTAGCGGTCAGGTTTCCTCTTTTAATCAAGTGGATGTTAAAGCGAAAGTTTCTGGAGATGTCGTATATATAGCGGCGGAAGACGGCCAAAAAATGGGAGCAGGTGGATTGATTGCACAACTTGACACTAAAGATGCGCAAAAATCAGTACGCGACGCAGAATTGAATCTGGAATCTGCTAAAATTTCTTTAAATAAATTAAAAATCCAAAATTCAATCGAGAGCTTGAACGCTGACTTGGCTAAGGCGTTCGATGATGGATTTAATACGGTGGCAAATGTGTATATCGATCTGCCGGGAATCATGACGGGGCTGAATGATATGTTTTTTAAAAGCAGCGTAGGTTCTTTCCAGCGAAATATAGATTGGTATGAAGGACAGATTGATGTCACCAGCGCGGATAAAGGTAGGCTTTATAAGCAAAATTTTTCTAATTCCTACGATACCGCTCTTGAATCTTACAATATAAGTTTTGAAAATTATAAAGTAACTTCGCGCACAGCGGATAATTTAACTATTGAAAATCTTATTTCGCGGACCTATGACACAACCAAACTCATCTCGGACGCGGTAAAAAATGCGAACAATTACATCGATTTTGTGAATGACTCAATGCAAAAACGCGATATTGATACCCCTGCAATGATCACTACACACAAAGCAAATTTGAGCAATTATACTTCTAAAACTAACACTCATTTGTTAAATTTGCTTTCGATAAAAACAAACATAAAAGAATACCGGGATGCTTTCCCGAATGCCGATTTAGACATGCAATCGGCGGAATTGTCCGTGAAGCAAAAAGAGAACGCGTTAGCCGACACAAAAAGCAAGTTGGCGGATTATTTTATCCGCGCTCCCTTTGACGGAACCGTCGCTAAGATCAATATTAAAAAATCAGATACGATAAGCGCCGGCACGATAGTGACTACCTTTATTACAGCTAAACAGTTGGCAGAAATATCACTGAACGAAGTAGATGTAGCTAAAGTAAAAATCGGACAAAAGGCAAATCTGATTTTTGATGCTATTCCGGATCTGACTATTTCTGGGGTGGTTGCGGACATAGACACTGTCGGCACCGTCTCGCAGGGAGTGGTAACTTACATAGTAAAAACAAGTTTTGATGTGCAGGATGAAAGAGTAAAACCGGGCATGAGCGTATCAGCGGCAATAATCACAGATACAAAACAGGATGTGTTAATCGTCCCAAACAGCGCAGTAAAATCACAAGCCGGGAAAAATTACATTGAGATGTTCATCAAATCTTTCGTTATCCCGAGCAGAGTTTTCGTGGAAATTGGGCTTGCCAACGATACGCAAAGCGAAATTATTTCTGGAATCAAAGAAAGCGACGAAATTATCACCAGAACGATACTGCCAACAGCCGCATCTTCTTCGGCGCCCAGCATTTTTGGCTCGCCGGGGGGAAATAGAGGAACGACTGGGGGAAATGTAAGAATCCAGGCGCGTTGAAAATATGATCGAAGTAAAAAATATCACAAAAATCTACAAAACGGGAGACGTTGAATTTAAGGCGTTAAATGGAGTTTCTTTCAGCATTACCGACGGAGAATTTGTGGCGATTATGGGTCCATCGGGTTCAGGCAAATCAACTCTGATGCATATTTTGGGAGCGCTGGACAGTCCGTCCAGTGGAACATATTTTCTTGATAAAAAAGACGTTTCTGTTTTGTCGGACGACGAACTGGCAGATATCAGAAGGGACAAAATTGGATTTGTTTTCCAAGCTTTTAATTTACTGCCTAGAACCACAGTCTTGCGAAATGTGATACTGCCTTTGGTCTACGCCGGCATACACGGCGCTGATAGAACGGAGAAGGCAAAAAGGGCGCTGGCGGCGGCGGGCATGGATGAAAGCCATTTTCATCACCTTTCCAATCAAATTTCAGGTGGTCAAATTCAGCGCGTGGCTATAGCTCGCGCGCTCGCCAACAACCCTTCGCTTATTTTTGCCGACGAACCTACGGGAAACTTAGATTCAAAAACAGGGGCAGTCGTGATGGAAACTTTTAAAAAATTGAACAAGGATTTAAAACGAACTATCGTGCTTATCACCCATGAACAAGACATAGCGGAATATGCTGATAGAATCCTTTTTATGAAAGACGGAGAGTTGGTTGAAGACAGAGTGATACGCTCAAAAAAATAATCACATGAAATTAACAGACATCATAAATGAAACACACAGTTCGTTATCCGCCAATAAAGTACGCTCGGGGCTTACCATGCTTGGCATTGTAATCGGCATTGCTTCGGTGATTGCCATGGTCTCTATAGGCAATGGGGCCAAGGCATCAATTCAATCAAGCATCGAGGGGCTCGGCTCAAACCTTTTGACTATTCTTCCGGGAGTGGTGCAACCGGGACGGGGAATTGTTTCTTCGGGACGGGGAAGCGCCCAAACGTTAAAGAATGAGGATATAGATATCTTGCAAGCCATAGAAGGGGTGACTACTGTTTCTCCTGAACTTTCCCGACGATTCCAAGTGGTTGCTGCTGGAAATAATACGAACACTACTGTAACCGGCGCGGTGGCCGATTACATTAACGTACATAATCTGACGCTGTCTACTGGAAGTTTCATTTCCAATGCCAATCAAAGAAGCATTGGCCGGCAAGCGGTATTGGGCGCGACAGTAGCCACCGACTTATTCGGAGATGAAGATCCGATTGGAAAAGTTATCCGCATTAATAAAATTATTTTCAGCGTAGTCGGAGTGTTGATAAAAAAGGGCGGAGCCGGATTTTCCGGGCCGGATGATATGATTTTTGTCCCTCTTTCTACCATGCAAAAAACTCTTTCCGGAGAAGATTATCTTTCTACCATTGCGGTTTCTGTCGCTGACAAAAACCGAATGGCAGAAGTTAAAGATCTGGCAATCTACGCGCTTGCCAAAAAACATCGTGTGGACGAGCCGGATTTTTCCATCATTTCACAAGAAGATATTTTAGGCACATTGACCACAGTTATAGATACTTTTACTCTTTTTCTGGCAGCCATCGCTTCCATCTCTCTTTTGGTCGGTGGAATCGGCATTATGAACATGATGTTGACCACCGTGACCGAACGCACTAAGGAGATTGGTCTGCGGAAAGCAATTGGGGCCAAAAGGCGTGATATCAACATGCAATTTCTTTCTGAAGCGGTTGTGCTCACATTTATCGGAGGATTTATAGGAATTATTTTGGGGTGGCTGATTTGCCTTATAGTCACCTCGACTGGGATTGTTCGAACCCAAGTTTCGCTTTCTTCGGTACTTTTGGCTTTCGGTGTATCTGCCGCAATTGGCATCATTTTCGGCTACTACCCTGCCCGACAAGCAGCCATGCTTAACCCAATTGATGCCTTAAGATATGAATAACTATCCAATGCGAATAAATAAATATCTGGCTCTTAAAAAAATCTCCACTAGGCGCGGGGCAGATGAACTAGTGGAACAAAAAAAAGTTTTTATCAACGGGAAATTGGCTGTACTTGGCAGTAAGGTGTTGGAAAAAGATATTGTGGAAGTAAAGGGCGCAGAGAAAAAAGAATACAAATATTTTGCCTACAATAAACCAATTGGCATAGAAACAGATTCACCCAAAGAAAACCTCTTCCCCTTAGGCAGACTCGACAAGGCTTCCCACGGCCTCATGATTTTGACCAATGATGGGAGAATCACTGACCAGCTTTTAAATCCAAAATACGTGCATGAGAAAGAATATCTAGTAAAGACTAAAGAAAAACTTCGTAGCAATTTCAAGCAAAAGATGGAGGCGGGAGTGAATATTGAAGGTTATTTAACAAAAAAATGCAAAGTGCAGATTATAAATGATAATACTTTCCGAGTAACTCTAACCGAAGGCAAGAAACATCAGATTCGCCGTATGTGCGCCAATCTTTTCCAAGAAGTCGCTGATTTGAAACGCGAAAGAATTATGAATATAAAATTGGGCAAGCTAAAGTTCGGTGCAACACGGGAAATAGAAGGAGAAGAATTAGAAATATTTCTAAAATCTTTAAGCCGTATTCCTCTCAAGACCTTAGCACCACTGAGTTAGGAGTTGTGTTAATTGCTA
>CAYIUM010000038.1:0-5443 GCA_964366675.1 uncultured Candidatus Saccharibacteria bacterium | reverse complement strand
ATCATTAGTACATTAATTAATCTGTAGTCATTTTATGAACAAAATTGTTTCTATTATCATTACCCTCGGCCTGATTGTTACCATTGGCCTGATACTTACCGGCGATTCAAAATCAAACAGCGATGTTTCAGCCGGACAGAATGTTGAAATAAAAAATGGCATCCAATATGTCACTGTCTCCGCCGGGGGCGGCTATTTCCCCAGGGTTTCATTTGCCAAGGCCGGTATGCCGACAAAACTTATAATGAAATCGAATGGAGCGTTCGATTGTTCCGCATCTCTCGTGATTCGTTCAATTGGTTTCCAAAAAATATTGCCTCAAGCCGGAGAACTTGAAATTGATTTAGGTACACCCAAAACCGGGGAGCCTATCCAAGGCGTTTGTGGCATGGGGATGTATAGCTTCCTAGTCAATTTTAGTTAACGACCAGAGTCTTTACTATTTTTTGTGTAAACGTGATACAATAACTAGGTCGGTTATTAGAAATTTTTTAACCTAAATTTTTATGATTCAAGGAGATCATTAAAAAGTAATTAGAAAACAGCTACTTACTAAAAAAGGGACAGTATTTAGCTGTCTCTTTTTTGTTGCCATGTCACAGACCAATGAACCACATGTAAAAAAAAGTTCCTGCTCTTATTGCGGAGATGCTCCCATCAGCCACACTCTTTCCTTTTTAGAGAGTTTTATTGCAGTTCCCCTTGATAATCACACAAAAAAAATTATAAAATATGTCCCAAATTTTGTAAAAAAATTCGTTGATTTTATTCCTGAATTTTTATTTAAGACTCTAGCATTTTTGAAGCTGGTAAAATTTTCTTCGGATATTGAAAAAGCCAATAATTTTCGCTCAAAAATTATCTGGGAAGAAGCAAGAAGGATAAGAATCATCATGCAACAAGTGATATTTTTTGGCAAACCTTTGGATTATTATCGAGCCATGCTTAAAATCAAGGATCAAAGAAAATTTTTCTATTTCGAAAGTATTCCTATCCGACCAGAATTTCTGGATATGCATAAAAATTGGGATGATAAAGTTGTTTTAAAACGAGAATTAAAGAAATATGATATGCCAATTCCAGCTTATTTTGAATTATCTTTTTTTAATTTCAAAAATACAGAAAAAATATTTTCGGAATTAAAAAAACCTATTGTTGTCAAACCAAGGATAGGATCTCGTGGCCGGCATACAATCACCAATATTAGCAGCTTGAAGCAATTTCATGAAGGCATAAGAGTTGCCGGCCGAATATGCTCTCATTTGATTGCAGAAGAACATTTAAAAGGCAATGTGTGTCGCGCTACTTTGGTGAATGGAGTTCTAGCAGGGTTTTACATGGGACATGCCCCGACTCTTTTAGGCGATGGTGAA
Organism: uncultured Candidatus Saccharibacteria bacterium; assembly: GCA_964366675.1. GTDB lineage: Bacteria > Patescibacteriota > Minisyncoccia > Phycocordibacterales > UBA9973 > UBA9973. The sequence continues at coordinate 4,070 of CAYIUM010000038.1, read as the reverse complement.
AAAACGATCAGAGAACTTATTGAAGAAAAAGATAAAAAACGTTTGGATCGAGTTGAGCCTATCCGCGTTTCCAAAGAATTAAATGATCATATTTTACGGTCGGGTTTTAAACTTGATGATATTTTACCGACTGGCGTTTATTTGTCTTTAAGTCATCGCATTGGCAGATTATTTGGAGGCGCTACTAAAGAAATGCTGGATGAGTTGCATCCAAGTTTTTTTCCTATCTTTGAAAAAGCCGCAAAGATAACTGGTTTGTCTGTGGTTGGTTTTGACGCCATTATTTCAGATCCTACTAGGCCGGCTGATTCCCAGCGCTGGGGGATTATTGAGTGCAATTCACTGCCATTCATAGATTTGCATTATTATGCCCTAGAGGGAAAACCAAAAAATATTGCCGGTATGATCTGGGATATGTGGAAGTAAAGAAGTAAAAATATAAGTTTTTTCGGTACTTACATTTTTTCTTCTTTATTCTGCAAAAACAATTGCCAATCTTTCTTGAATAAAAATTTGCAAATATGGAAAATAGTGTAGGTAATAAAATAAGCTGCGAAAACATCTATAGAATAATGCAAATGTCCAAGCAACACCACAACAGCAAAAAGAACAGAAAAGCCAAGGAAGAGAAAACGTAATTTCTTATTTTCCCAAAAAATCAAGGCTAAAAGAAACGGTAGGCCGGTATGTCCGGAGAAGAAAAGATCGTTGCCGTTAAAAATGCCGTTGAACATTGTATCTCTGAAAAAGTCTGAACTTATAAGCACTCGGGTAGGGAATGGACTGATGTGCGTGAGGGTTACGAAAATGGATCTGGTAAAAGTGAAAAGAGCAACGCTTTTCATTGCAAAAGGCATATAATTAATGCGTCTCACGCATACAAAAACGCCCATGATGAGCAAAACTACCGCGCCCCACACAAAAATTCCGTCTACCTCGTAGACTCTTATATTACTCAGCACAATATCTGTGACGGAATCACTGGCAGTACGAGTGGCATAATTGCTCGCCATAAATTGGGTGAAAAGACTGCCGCCCAGCAGAAAAAAGCCGGTGAAAAATGAGATTAGAAAACTTTTATTGGTAAAATGATATTTATAATGTTCCATGTGAAATTATCTTGAGACCTTCCATTCCTTGCTGACTGCTTTTTTGCGGAACAAATTAGAAATAATATTGGCTGTCCAGAGAGACCACAGGGAAAACCAGCCGGCATTATGGGCTCGACGCGATGTGTGCATGACGTATAATTTTCCGTCTGTTCGAGTTTGTCCTATTTTTGACAAGCGAAAGAATATTTCTGCATCTTCTCCGAAGACCATTGCCGGATTGTATCCGTTTACTTTGCGAAAGGCTTCAGCGCGAAACATTTGAAATTCCCCCGAAGAACTGCCCTGGTGCACGATATTGTTGGCAAACCTGTGAAAACCGCTAACAATCGCCCAGGAAATCCTATCGGCCCAAGTTTCATATTCCGGTAAAGTTTTTAAAATAACTGTCAGGGCCAGCAGTTTTGGATTTTTTTCAAAATTTGCCAGTGCCTTTCTGAAAAAATTATTGATATCCGGAACAAACACATCCGAGTCGAAGAAAGCAAGGTATTCTCCTTTGGCGACTTTGCCGCCGGCGTTTCGCCCTTGGGCGATAGTCTGTCTGGTCTTGCCGTCATGCACAATGACTTGGTCCGCGTACTTGCGGGCGATTTCTGCCGTTCGGTCTGTGCTATGACCATCGGAAACAATAATCTCATAGTCAAATTCGCTTAATTCTCTCAACCCAAGAAGCATTTTCTCTATAATTTTTTCTTCATTCAAAGCGGGAACAATTATTGAAATCATAAATTTATGTTTTTATACTACTTCCACTTTTGTAGTTTTCTTAAATAATTTTGTAAAATAATTGGAAAAAGAAAAATAAAGCGTCAAAACCAAAACTATCAGAATAGCTATTATTATGCCGGGATATTTTATATACTGACTGGCCATTTCATACGAACTACCGAGATAATAACCCACTAATAGTAATACAGATATCTGAAATATGCCAATCGGCATGCTGGTTAGAATAAATTTTTTGAAAGGCAGTTTGGCCATACCGGCGCTGATAATAATCGGCAAACTGATTGCATAAGCTAGTTTACCCAGGAACATAGTCTTTTTAGTATGCTCGTGCCACATGTATTCCAGCGTACTTAAATTTTTAGCGGTTTTTACCGATTTGGAAAAATATTTGCTTTCTAAAATTTTCTTATTCCCATACCTGCCCAGTCTGTAGCAAAAAATATCTCGCCCCATTTCTGCAAAAAACAATATGAAAAAAGTAAGATAAAAGTTAATATATCCAGTATAAACCAGATAGCCGAGCAAAAGCGCCAAAAACGGGCCTTCCACTATGGCCAGGATAAATATGATCAGATAGTTATAAGAAAGTATTAAATTAATTATCGTCAACATAAGGCGCCAACTGCCTTTTTATAATATCATTTAATGAGCTACGGTGAAAGCGATAACTTTTCTGGCTCCGGCTTGTTTTAAAACTTTTTTCGCTTCAGTTAAAGTCGCGCCGGTGGTGGTAATGTCATCTATTAAAATTATATTTTTATTTTTTAGGTTTTCTCCTTTTTTAATGACGAACGAACCGACAACATTTTTCATGCGTTCTTGGCGGTTTTCAATGCGAGCCTGATGCTCCGTTTCTTTTGGCTTTATCAAAATATCCTTTTCCAATTTAAAATTTTTATTTCTATCTATTTCCATCAATTTTCGGCAGATTAATTCTGTTTGATTATATCCGCGTTCTCTGTGTCTTTTAGATGAAAGCGGAATAGGAACTAAAATGGCGTTTCTGAAATTTTCCATTACAGACAAGTCGGACAGTTCTTCTAAAATTTTGCCGTAAATAATTTCGGCAAAAATGCCGGCTAGTCTTTTTTTGCCTTTATATTTAAAAAGCCACAGAGCCTTTTTAATGGGAGGATGACGATAATCATATATGGGAAAAATCCAATTGGCACTTTCTCGTTCGGCTGGCGGCGAATCTGAAAGGCAGGATAGACACAAATCAACTCCACTCTTGCCGCATAGCATGCATTTCACGGGGAAAAATATATCCAAGATAGTGTTTAATAACCCCATATATGATACAATGTTAGCACAAATGGATAATCCTTTCAGAAAATTTTTTTCCAGTTTGCGTAATTGGGGAAGCAGTAACCAAAACAGCGCTCTTGGCATTGATATTGGTTCTTCCGCTATCAAAGTGGTAGAGATAAAAAAGAAAGGAGGTAGAGCTATACTTGAGACTTACGGAGCCATAGCGCTTGGTCCTTATGATGCCTTGGATGCGGGGCGAGTGACTAATCTTTCCGTAGATAAAATAGCGGAAGCTTTGAAAGAAGTCTTAAAACGTTCTGGAACGACTGTAGCCGCGGGAGCTTTTTCTATTCCCGTGCAATCGAGTTTAATTTTTACCGTCGCGCTTCCGGCCCAAGTGGCGGAAAGCGCCATGGCCGAGATAATTCCCACCGAAGCTCGTAAATATATTCCGGTACCCATTACGGAAGTTTCTCTGGACTACTTTATTTTGCCTCAAAAGGAGTCTTCTTTTGAAGACACAAGTGCCATGCCCAATAACTCAGCTATTCCGCTTAAGCCAGTGGACAAAAAAAACGTGTTAGTGGTAGCGACCCAAAATGACGCGATTTCCAAATATCGCTCTATTGTTTCTCAGTGTTCCTTGACAGCTTCTTTTTTTGAAATTGAAATATTTTCTTCCATCAGAGCCAATTTTGAACACGAGCTTTCACCAGTTTTGTTAATTGATTTGGGTGCTTCGCGCACGAAACTTTCTATCGTTGAGTTTGGTATGGTTAAAAGTTATCACACCATTGACAGGGGAGGAGCCGATATTTCTCAATCCATTTCTGAATCTTTAAGCATTCCTTTCTTCGAAGCGGAAAAAATGAAAAAAGAATTTGGCCTTTTTGGCAATCCAACAGAAAAAAGTTTGGCTGATATTATTAAAACTCATATTGACTACATCTTTTCAGAAACTAACAATGTGCTCTTGGG
>CAYIUM010000037.1:0-5568 GCA_964366675.1 uncultured Candidatus Saccharibacteria bacterium | reverse complement strand
AAGTTGGGGAAGAAATAAGACCGGAGTTAGAAAAGAAGTTTAAAAAAATAATTGAAACAAAAATAGATTAAAAAATCATAAAAACGAAGGGTATTCTCTATATAATGTAAATTTTCGGAAAATATATGAAAAAGAAAAAAACTCGCAGGGAGGTTGAAAAAGTATACACTAAGACGGAGTTTATTAAAAAACTTCGTCGTTTTGCCGACGCATTGGAAACAGGAAAGAAATTTTCCATTCAGATTGCTGGTGAAAAGATATCTGTTCCAAAAAATACGGTTATCAATATTGAACACGAAAGAGATAAGGAAGGAGAAGAGGTTGAGTTTCAAATAAAATGGAAAAGTTAATATAAAAATATATGAATTTGCTCAAAATCATTAAAGAATATATCCGCGACAGGCCAAAAATCAAAAAAGTGGCTGGAGTTATTTTAATTCTTGTTGGTCTTATCGTCCTCATCACTCCTTTTACTCCCGGCTCGTGGTTAATTTTTATTGGTCTTGAATTATTAGGAATACGGATATTGTTTTTGGATAAATTAAAACTTTGGAAGAAAAAATAACATGAACCACCAAAAATCAGAACTTTATTTTTTGCTCATTCTTCTCTCGGGAATCTTTGTCCTTGCCTTTTTCATTTTTAAACCTTTCCTTTACGCGCTTATCTTGGCAATAGTTTTTAGAACCGTTTTTGAACCAATTCACAAAAAGGCGCTCGCTATTACGGGCGAGAAAAATGGCTTGGCGGCGCTATTGGCAACCGCCCTTGTTCTCATCGTAGTCATTGTGCCTCTCGCATTTTTAGGCATACAGATTTTTCAGGAAGCGACACAGCTTTACTCTTCTCTCGTCAGCAATGGTAGCGCAACCGATCTTTCTCGTCGCATGGGCGATACCATCCAGAGCCTGACAAGATTTTCTCCGGTGCCGATAGAATTCTCCGTTGATGTTAACCAATACTTAAAACAGGGATTAAGCTGGTTACTCCAGCATCTTGGCCCACTCTTTGCGAATGTGGCGAAAGCAATGATGGGCATCTTTATATTCCTTGTCGCTCTGTATTACTTGTTCAAGGATGGACACAAACTCAAAAATGCTGTCGTTGCCTTAAGCCCCTTGCAAGATGCTCACGATGAAACAATTTTTAATAAACTTTCATTAGCAGTTAATTCAACCATCAAAGGGAATCTTGCGGTAGCGCTTGTTCAAGGCATATTAACCGTAGTCGGATTCACTATTTTCGGGGTTCCCAACGCGGCGCTGTGGGGCGGTGTTGCGGCAATCGCCGCGTTAATCCCCGGCATTGGAACGGCTTTGGTGCTTCTCCCCGCGATTCTCTACCTATACTTCAGCGGAGAAACATTTTTTGCGCTTGGCCTTTTGTTTTGGGGCGTGACAGCAGTGGGACTCATTGATAACTTTTTGGGGCCGAAGCTTGTTGGACGAGGAATACAACTCCATCCATTTCTCATTCTTCTATCTATCTTAGGCGGTATCGGCTTTTTCGGGCCGCTCGGATTCCTACTGGGGCCGCTCGTCTTGAGCCTGCTTTTTGCTTTTCTTGAGATTTATTTCGCTATTCGTAAAGAACATGAGGATTAATAAAATGTAACGCAATATAATCATGTCTGATAAAATCAAAAGAATCATTTTTATCGCCATCATCGTTCTGCTCATTATCGCCTTTGTCGCGCCGCTTGCGGGCGGGTATTAACATTGCAAAAATTTTTTGCTATTATTAACGTAATCTATGGCTAGACTTAAAACAACACGGCTCTTAATTATTATTGCGGTTTTCGTTGTCTTTGTGTTCCCTACAACTTTTGTCGCCTTTGTTACTGATTGGTGGTGGTTTTCCGAGGTTGGCTACACTCAAATCTTTATTAAGTCTCTGGTCGCTAAAATAGCCTTGTTCTTGGCAGCGGGAATTTTTGCCGCTGTTTTTTTATTTCTTAACTTTTCTTTAGCCATTCGCTCAAAAATTCCTTGGACGGTAATCTTGCCGGAGGCGTTAGCTAGTCAACCGACGAGTTTAGACAATCGCCTTGTTAAAAAAATTGCCGTTCTCTTGAGCGTGGTCATCGGGCTTTTTTTCGGACTGGTGGCGGCGACCAATTGGCAGGAAGTTTTAAAATTTATTTCCGGCGCGGCTTTTGGCGCGACAGACCCTATCTTTAATAAGGACATAGGATTTTATATCTTCTCTCTCCCTGTTTTACAAGCAGGTCTTGGTCTGGCGAAGATGCTCATTATCTTGACGTTCATCGGCTCTGCGATCATATATTTTTTGCGAGGCAGTCTTCATGTCGCAAGCCTGCCTGCCGGTCAGGCAGGTCTACGATTGTTTAAACAAATGCGAATTGACCGCGGGGCAAGAATCCATCTTGGCGTCTTGCTCGCAATAATTCTCGGAACTGTTGCCGCCGGGGTCTACCTTTCCCGCTTTGCACTGCTTACGAGTCAGGACGGTTTAGTATTTGGCGCGACATACACAGACGCAACCGTCAGAATATTCATGCTTTGGATATCAATGGCTGCTGCTGTGCTGGCGGCAGTTTCGGCCGTCTTTTGGGCCTGGAAGGGAAAGCTATCGCCGTTGATTGGAGCAGTTTTTTTGTATGTTGTTATGGGACTAGCCGGAACGGCGATCCCGTCTCTTGTCCAAAAACTGATTGTTGCCCCCAACGAACTCGTGAAGGAGACGCCGTTTATCAAGTATAACATTGCCGCTACCCGTCAAGGTTTTGCGCTTGATAAAATTGAGGAACGAGAAATTTCGGGAGATAAACCTATCACCGCGGCTGATATTTTGGCTAATAATCTTACCGTCAAAAACGTAAGACTCTGGGATAGAAAACCCCTCTTATCAACTTTTTCCCAGATCCAAGAAATCAGAACCTACTACGAGTTTGCTGAAGTTGATAATGATCGCTATATCATAGACGGAGAAATTCGCCAGATTATGCTCTCCCCGCGGGAGTTGGCTTCAGCCAGTTTGCCGAACAGAAACTGGATTAATGAACGGCTGACATTTACGCATGGGTATGGCGTGGCAGCCGGACCAGTGAATCAAGTTACCCCCGAAGGATTGCCGGTCTTGTTCGTTAAGGATTTACCACCCAAATCGGATGTGAAAGAGCTAGAAATTTCGCGCCCGGAAATTTACTTTGGCGAGCTTTCAAACGACTATGTCATCACAAAAACCAAATCTCTCGAATTCAACTATCCAAAAGGCGAAGAAAATGTCTACGCAACATATGAAGGCGCGGGCGGGGTGGAGATGAACTCGTTTCTCAAGCGCGTCTTTTACGCGGTGAAATTCCAATCGCTTAAACTGCTTTTGTCCAACGACATAACTAAAGAGAGTCGTATTTTATATTACCGCACTATTGCCGAAAGAATCGCCAAAATCGCGCCGTTTTTAACCTTTGACAAAGACCCTTATATTGTTATCGCCGACGGCAAGGTGTATTGGATCGCCGATGCCTATACCACCAGCGACCGTTATCCATATTCCCAACCATTGTTGTTGAATGGCAAGAGTGTAAATTATGTAAGAAACTCGGTAAAGGTGGTGGTTGACGCGTATAACGGCAATGTCGTCTTCTATCAAGCGGACGCGGATGACCCGATTTTAAAAACATACGCCAAGATTTTCCCCGGAACATTCCGGCCGATGTCAGAAATTCCAGAGAGCCTTGTTTCTCATCTGCGCTATCCCGAAGATATTTTTACCCTGCAGACTGCCGCCTATTCGGTCTACCACATGGATGATCCGCAGATTTTTTACAACAAAGAAGACCAGTGGGAAATTCCGACCATTGCGCAAGAAGGAGAAGGGGCGCTCTCAGGCGCAATCCCGCCGATGCAGCCACGGCATATTATTATGAAACTGCCGGGGGAGAAAAAAGAGGAATATATTTTAATGCTGCCTTTTACTCCTCGCGCAAAAGACAACCTGTCCGCCTGGATGGTCGCTCGTAACGATGGGGAAAACTACGGCAAGTTGTCGGTTTATCGTTTCCCCAAAGACAAGCTGGTGTTCGGACCCAAACAGATTATAGGCAGAATTAATCAGCACCCGGAAATTAGTCAGCAAATCTCGCTCTGGAGCCAAGGCGGGTCGCAAGTAATCCAAGGTCCGCTGTTGGTTATTCCCATTGAGGAATCGCTCTTGTATGTGCGCTCGCTCTATCTCAAGGCCGAAGCCGGAAAAATTCCTGAGTTAAAACGGGTGATTGTGGCCTATGAAAATAAAATTGCTATGGAAGAGACGCTGGAAGAGGGATTGTCTAAAATCTTCGGCAGCGGAACGGGAGCAAAACCACAAAAGAACATGGTAGCGCCGCAGTTGCCGCCAACCGATGATCAAGATCGTTGGAGAAGAGCGTCTGAAACATATGAAGAGGCCCTCCGAGCGCAAAGGGATGGCGATTGGGCGCGCTACGGCGAGGCCATAAGGCGTTTGGGAGAGATTCTTAAACAATAATGAGTTTCGAACCAAACTGTAAAGACGTACAAATGAAAATAAAAATACTATATGAAGATTCTGATATTTTAGCCATAGATAAACCTTCTGGTATTTTAGTGCACCCGGACCAGAAGAGTGAAGATAAAACTATTCTTGATTTGTTTGTAAAAAAATATCCAAAAGTAAAAATTGTCCATCGCCTAGATCGTGAAACTTCTGGAGTGATGTTGCTCGCAAAAAATGCAAAAACACACGAGTTCTTAAAAAATCAATTTAAAAACAGAGAAGTAAAAAAAACTTACAATACTATTGTTTCTGGTTGGGTAAAAAATGATCACGCCACAATAAATAAACCAATCGGTCGGAGTCCAAAAGATTTTCGTCGTCATCTTGCTGGTCGGGGGGCGAGAGGGGAATTGCGAGAAGCGATTACAGAATACACTGTCTTGAGAAGATTTAAAAGGTCGGACCTTGAATCTTTAAAAAGGTCCGACCTTGATGAGCCTTTTACTTATTTAGAAGTGCGTCCAAAAACAGGTCGCACACATCAGATTCGCGTGCATATGAAATTTATAAATCACCCCATAGCTTGTGATTCGCTTTATAATCCAAATGGTTCCTGCCCAAAAGGATTAAATAGATTGGCTCTTCATGCTAAATCTATAGAATTTAACCTGCCTGCGCAGACAGGAGACCTAAAAGGTAAAATTATAAAAATAGAATCGCCATTGCCTAAAGAATTTCAGAAAATTGCAAAAATAAGGTCTTTATGTTAGATTTGAGTTTATTATGACGATAGATAAAACAAAACTTACTTCGGTCAATGTCGAAGAAAGAAAAAAACTTGATTTTAATTCAGGAGATACTGTGCGTGTCTGGTCCAAGATTTTAGACGAAAAAGGGAAGACACGTCTTCAGGCTTTTGAGGGTATAGTCTTAGCTCGCAAACATGGAACAGAGATCGGAGCCACTTTTACCGTTCGTAGGATAGCTTCAGGTGTTGGAGTAGAAAGAATTTTCCCACTTTTTTCTCCAGCTATTGATAAAATTGAAATAACTAAAAAATCTCGTGCTCGTAAATCAAAACTTTACTAT
>CAYIUM010000036.1:0-5639 GCA_964366675.1 uncultured Candidatus Saccharibacteria bacterium | reverse complement strand
GACAACTCCGGCCCCACAGAGCATTTTTTCGGGATAGGTATCCATTTTTGGATTTAATATAGCAAAAGCCCGAGGAAGATTGTTTGGAGGAATATGATGGTCAGTAATTATTACATCAATGCCATCCACCTCGGCTTGAGCCACTTCGGCTACTGCGGTAATACCGAGATCAATAGTAATTAAAAGTTTTGCATTAGATTTTTCAAATTGTTTAATAGCTTCAATGTTTAATCCATAACCTTCGGAGTTTCTCTGAGGAATATACACCTCGTAATTTTTATAATTTATTTCTTTAAATAAATCTACTAAAATTACCGCTCCCGGAATTCCGTCACAATCATAATCCGCATAAATGACTATCTTTTCTTTACTCTCTACAGCTTTATACAGGCGCACACAGGCTTTTTCCATATCCCGCATTAGAAATGGATCATGTAAATCACGCTTATAGTCAGGATTTAAAAAAATATCAGCTTGCGCTTCATTCACTATGCCTCGTTTTTCTAAAAGTCCGCGCAATAATTCCCCATACTTGTGCATAAATGAAATTTTAGCATATAATTAAGAAAGTTTTTGAAAATATAACTTTTGAAGGGGTTTCGAGGCTGACGAGCCGAGAACTTCAGGAATTTTTAAACTTAAAAAATTCCGTACCGGAAAAAGTTGATATTTTCAAAAACTTTCTATGGAAAATTGTATTTTTTGCAAAATAGTGAAAGGTGAAATACCTGCTCACAAAATATATGAAGATAAAGCTACCTTGGCATTTCTCGATATTAGTCCAGTAAATATCGGGCATGTGTTGGTTATCCCAAAAGAACATCACGCCAATATTTTTGAAATTCCAGAGAAAGCTCTGCTCGAAGTGGTGAGAACTGTAAAAACAGTTTCTCACGCTGTAAAAAAAGGCCTCAATGCCGATGGCATAAACGTCACCATGAACAACGAACCCGCCGCCGGTCAAGTAGTCTTTCACCTACATATCCACATCATCCCAAGAAATGTAAACGACGGTTTCCATCATTGGAAAGGCAAAAGGGACTACCAAGAAGGCGAGAAAGAAATCGTAACCGAAAAAATTACTAAGGCACTTTAATTCCAAATTCCTTAATATATCATATATGATAAGTTAAGGAATTTTCTGACTAAAAATGTTTCTTATCTAATAAGCGGCTTCAGGGCTGGAAGTTCTTTGTTGGCTAGAAATTCTAGGGTAGCACCGCCGGCTAGGCTTATGTGGGAATAATCTTCAAGTTTGCCGTACTTTTGGACGGCATCTATGGTATCTCCCCCGGCAATAATCGTCTCACCCTTGGTGTCTTTCATGGCTTTCAATATCGCCACGGAACCTTTGGAAAAATTTTTATCTTCAAATTTACCCATCGGACCGGCGAGAAATACGGTACCGGAATTTTGGATGATATTAGAAAATAATTTCTGGGTTGTGGGTCCTATGTCGAGCACACTCCAACTTGGTGGAATATTGTCAGTAGTTTTGATAATTTTAGTTAAAATACCATCTGAAATGACCAGATCGTTCGGCAAAACTATTTTGCCTCCGTAAGACTTCATTATTTCTTTCGCATACTCCACCCAATCTTGTTTCTGGCGCCTTTTCTCGTCCACAAAAACATCCTCGACAAAAGAAGACCCGAGTTCCATTCCTTGCGCTTTCAAAAATACATTAGCGACCGCACCGCCCACCAAAACTTTATCAGCTTTGGTAAGCAAGTTATTAACCGCATCCACTTTGTCAGAAATTTTTACTCCTCCGATAAGCACGGTAAAAGGACGCGCCGGACTTTCCAGCAAATTCGCGAGCATTTTTACCTCACCTTCTAGATACATACCGGCAACTGCGGGTAAATGCCTTTCGATGCCGGTGGTTGAAGCATGAATACGGTGCGCTTGCGGAAAACCGTCGAAAACTATCACATCTTTACCCTTGCAAAGTTCTTTTGCAAACCCGTCATCGTCGATCATCTCTTCTTTGTGGAATCGCACATTTTCAAGCATCAAAATATCTCCCCCTTTCATATTGGCAATTTTTTTCTCCACCTCCTCACCGACACATTCATCCACTTTTGCAACTGGATAATTCAAAAGCTCCGAAAGTTTTTTGGCATGAGGAGTAGTGCGAAGCTCTTCCACCACTTTGCCGTCCGGACGCCCCACATAAGTGAGAATTACAATTTTGCAATTTTCTTTTAAAAGATGGCGCAAACTAGGAATGGTCGCTCTAATGCGTAGATCATCTTTGACCTGAAGCACGCCACTTTTTTCTTCGACATCAATATCATATGGAGCGCGGTAAAGAACGGTTTTTCCTTTTAAATCTATGTCACCTAAAGTTTTTAACTGCATTTTTCTGTAATGTTTATAATTTCCAAAAATTTTTTTACATCAAGGCTAGCCTTCCCCACCAAGAGCCCATCCACTCCGCCATCCTTTAAAAAACCTTCAGCGTCTTTCTCATTTACCGAACCTCCGTAAACTATTTTGACTTTAGAGGATTCTGGACCAAATTTGTCGGAGAGAATTTTGCGAATGAAAATATACATCTCCAAAGAATCAGCTGCCGTAGCATCCTTACGAAGGGGGGTAGTAGAGATAGCCCAGACTGGTTCGTAGGCAACAATCACTTTAGTGATTAAATTTTTTGTGATACCGGCGAGACATTCAGACAGCTGTGTTTTAACCAAATTAAAATAATTGTGTTCAAGATCTCGCATAGTCTCCCCCACGCATAATACCGGCACAAGACCAGCGCCGAGTGAGGCTTTTACTTTTTTATTTACTATTTCATTCGTTTCCCCCATTGCCCGTCTTTCCGAATGTCCTAAAATAACATATCTCGCGCCTATACTATAGAGCATTTCAGGAGAAATTTCTCCTGTGAAAGCACCTCTATCTTCCCAGAATACATCTTGGGCGCCTAAAAATATTTTTTTAGAAAAACCCTTCAGTTTTGTGAGGTAAATATCTGGAACGCACATAACCACATCTGTCTTTTTAGAGTTTAGAATATTTTTTGCTATATCAGCAAAAAGTTTTTCCGCCTCTTTCAGAGTAGGCGGATTCATTTTCCAGTTACCAACAATTATTTTCTTTACCATTTCTCTATTCTAGCATCTACAAGTTATAAGCTACAAGCTAAATCATTCTGTCTCTTCCCAACTTTGTACTGCCCAAGAGCCTGTAGGACCACTCGAAAAATTAACGTTAGCAAGCCCAGATTCATAAGTGACAACCGCGCTGTTAGTGATTTTTAGCTTGTTGGCCGTAACTTCTTTTAGCGCCGCACTATTGCCAATTTCAATTTCGCCTTCGCCTGCGTAAAGAATTGCAACCTGAGAACTGTTGGAAGTTTTGATTGCATTTGAACCCATTTCTCTTTGCGAAAGAAGCATGATGTAGCTACCAGTAGAACCTGAACCCAAGGCTTGAGCAGAATTAGAAATTTCAATGTAACCCGCAGTCGAACTTTCATCAATGCCGGCCATAACCACGCCACTGCTACCTCCAAAGGAGGTAGATAAGCGTATCTTGGAGGTATTGTCTAATTTTATCTCTCCAGTAACCCACAAGATTCCAGTAACTACTAGTTCCGCATCGCCACTCATGATCAAATCTCCATCAATCTTTTTGGGTCCCATGCTCCTGGTGCCGTTGCTAAAAGTTTGAGAACCTAATGTTCCTCCACTACCCGCTTCTGATTCCCAAACATCAATTTGGGCTTCCGAGATTGGTAGAGGTAAAATATCCGCGGGCACAAAAGTATCGGGGTTGGGGGTAGTTGTGGCACCAGTCACAGTGCAACTTGATCTTGTATCATATTTGGCTGTGCCTCCAATCGTGCAGTCGGAAATGGAATCAGCCACGACATTGCCGGTAACGATTGTATTCTGAAGTATGGAATGAGTTGCATTGCCTCCGACAGTTGAAATACCCCTTATCGTGTAAGACCAAGCATCGCCGTCAATATCCATGCCCTCAATAATACCAGTTGGGCCGGCGGCGATTGCTTTACCCTGAATTCTGGCTGAATTAGTGCCAATTATATTTCCGTTTGAATAAGCGTTGCCGATGATTTTGGATGAGTTACTCATTTCAAACCCACCCTGCCCAACTTGAATCCCATAACTAAAAGAGGCGCCAGTACCAGTGGAAAGCACAATACTGGTTTTTCGTTGCAAGCTCCCCACATTACCAAGAGATGTAATTTGTTTAGCGCTACTGCCAATAGAAGTAAGGACTGTGGTCGCTGAATGAGAGTCCAAAGTAATAGTCTCATTTTCAGAAATAGCCATACTTTTCAGTAATCGATAAAGTACGTCTTCGCTGCCTGATTCAGACAGAAAATACGATTTTTTTGAATCTAAATTCGCACTAGCGATTTTGAATTCACGCACTGAAGGCGCCACCAGACCGGAAATTATGGCCAGAGAGATGAACAAGAAAAAAACAACAGAGATTAACATCGCCGCGCCACCATTTCTCCTAAATTTTCTTTTTATCTTTTTCATTGAAAATTTTAAATTGAAAATTGAAAATTAATACTAGTAGCTGCCTCGTAAAACAATCGTGTCATAAAAATCAAAAGTGCGAGCTAGAACATCATTTACAGATCTAACAGTAAAGAATATCTTGACCGCTTTTCCTTTTGCTGTTGTTATTTGGGTAAAAGTAAGACCAGTAACCGCTATTTTGGGTGTATTCAAATTTCCAGTCAAAACTCCGTTTTCTAAAAGTTGGATGTTGGAACCGGAGAGTAAAAATTCTACCGTTTTGTTCGCGCCGGCGCTGTCCGTAGCATCGAGATTCAAATCACCAACACTTATGGAACTTACGCCGTAGGCCTGTCGGATTTCTCTAGATATTTTTTCCATGATGATTCCGCTCTGCACCAGTTCTCCCTGGACAGAAGTTTCTTTAAATGATTCAGCCATAGCAATCATGGCATTGATCGTTATCAAAGAAAAAACGGCAAAGAAGGCAATATAGAAAAGGAGTTCTAGTATCGCGTAACCTCGTCTATAATTTTTAATTTTCAATTTTACAATTTTCATTATTTCATCAAGAAAAAATATCCATTACATAAAATTTTAAGGTCTTAGTGGGCGTGGCACTACCTTCCGTCCAAAATACGGTAACAGTGATTAATTTTGTTTTAGGATCATCGGTACCTGCGATCGAAATATCTTTCGTGGTATTGTCACGATTAACCGGCGCTATACTGACCGTACGGGTAAAAATTCCAACAGTGTTGGCTGTCTGGGACAAGGTCCAGGTGCCGCCGGAAAAAGTAGGATAATAATTTGTCCCCGCGGTGAGAGAAGAAATATTACTCCAAGCATTGTCTCGAAGTATTCTGACAGCTTCTGCCCCCTCTTCCAGCAAAAAGGCTGTTTGTGTCGCATGGAAAGACTGGCGAGAAACATACATTGATTTTTGGGCAACCGCCATAGCAGCTAAAACGGAAGCGGTAATGATAGACGCAACTACCAATACTTCGACTACCAAAAAACCTCGTTTTATTGGCAGATAATCTTTTTTAATTTTTGAAAAATTTATCATCCGATTTAGTTTACGCTCGCAACACCCGTGGCTGAAATGGTAATAATCTTAGAAAAATTTGG
>CAYIUM010000035.1:0-5921 GCA_964366675.1 uncultured Candidatus Saccharibacteria bacterium | reverse complement strand
AATTTCACTCCGTCTTCGGTGATATGCGCTTTTTTATTTTTACGCAAAGCGTCATACGCCTCCGCAACAACTTCAGGCGAAGGAGAATCAGAAGCGATAAATTTGCTGATGCCGTAATCATACGCCACCCCCAAGGAAAACGCCTGAAAACCACCGGAGTCGATGATAATAGGTCCACGCCAATTCATAAATTTATGCAGACCTCCAGCTTTAGCAATTAACTTGTCTCCGGGTTGTAAATAAAGGTGATAAGTATTTGCCAGCACGACTTCCGCCCCCAAATCGGTCACTTGTTCGGGCGTAAGAGCCTTAACGGAAGCCTTGGTGCCAACAGGCACAAAGGCTGGGGTGTAAATGACGCCATGCGGAGTTTTTAGTATCCCCGCCCTGCCTAATCCTTTCTTCAGTTTTTTTTCTATTTTGAAATCCATACTTCCACAAATTTCAGCTCCAGCGCATTGATCGGACTGACAAGCAGGGCCTTCACTAAAGAGTCTCGTGGATCAGAAATTATAGTTTCTACCACACCAACGACATACGGGTTAATTCCAGGCAAAACTACTTGGTCGCCTTTGGAAAGCGTAAGACCTCTTGGCAAAACCATTTCAAAATTTCCTCCGCCCCTGCCAACCAACTCCAAAAAAATCTGCCCGACCGCACGTTCGTTCAGGCGGGTATTCCCGCCAGTAATCGCCACTTCCGTTTTTTCTCCAGGATTAGAAAACAAAACCACCTTCGCAGAGTCAGGATAAACTTCCGCAATCCGTCCAACAGGCACGTTACCAAAAGCCAAAACGATTTCCCCTGCCCGCAAGTTTTCTTTGGTCCCCGCGTCAATGATGAACGTGTCGTAAAGATTTTGATTTACTTTCCCCAAAATAGCGGATAAAACTAAATTGGCTTTTTCTCTTTTGCGTCCCAAAATTTCTTTCAAACTAAAATTTTCCAACAAGACAGAATTATAGTTTGCCATGAGCGCTTTGTTTGCATCTAATTGGGCTTGCAAATTTTCATTTTCTTCAACAAGGGAATGCTTAGAAAGAAAAAAAATTTTAACATTTCCTAATTTTTCTCCTAGATTATTCCCAAAAACCAGAGCAGGGCGAAAAACAGCATGGCTAGCCAATGAAAGAGTGTTCAAAATGCTTGTTCGGAAATAAAATAAAATCAGACAGAGAACAACAGATAGCGCAACATATAAAAATTTCTTTCTCTTTATTTTTTTATCTAGGAGGTAGCTCATCTTGATTTCCGATCAAAACTTCTTTATAAAACGACAAGTCGTCCAAAATCACTCCTGTTCCACGGGCAACCGCGGAAAGAGGATCTTCCGCCACATAAATCGGAATTTTCAGGACATTCTGTAAAAGCTGATCTAGCCCATGAAGTAAAGCTCCACCTCCGGATAAAGTAATTCCCCGGTGCATAATATCGGATAAAATTTCCGGCGGGGTTGTTTCCAGCATATCTTTAATTCCTTCCACTAATCCCTTAATCGATGTCGAAAGTGCCTCGCGGATATCGGAATCTGTCACCACCACGGCACGAGGAAGTCCGGTTAAAAGATCACGTCCGTGCACTTCCGTTTCCATGTATTCCCCGGAAATAACGGAACCGATAGTGATTTTTACCATTTCAGCCGTTCGCTCGCCGATTAGTATTTTAAATTCATCGCGCATGAAAGTGATAATGTCATTGTCCAGCCGATCACCCGCTATTTTTAAATTTTTAGATTTCACCACCCCGCCCAAAGAGATAACCGCAATGTCTGTCGTTCCCCCGCCGATGTCTATAATCATAGAACCAACAGGATCCTTGATAGGAAGTCGAATGCCGATGGCGGCCGCCATTGGTTCTTCCACCAAGAAAACCTCTCGCGCCCCAGCGCTTCTGGCAGCGTCATAAACAGCGCGCGTTTCTACATTGGTCGTGCTGGTCGGCACGCCTACCAACACTCTCGGACGAGCTAACTTTTTAGACATTTTATCGGCCTTATTGATCAGATAAGAAAGCATTTCTTCAGTCACTTCAAAGTCTGAAATCACGCCATCTACCAGCGGACGAACCGCTTTGATGTGCCCGGGAGTGCGTCCCAGCATTTCTTTGGCTTTGGTACCAACGGCCAGAATTTGATTGGTTTTAATATTCACCGCTACCACTGAAGGCTCGTTGATGACGATACCGCGGCCTTTCAAATAAACCAGGGTATTAGATGTGCCCAAATCTATGCCTATGTCGTTGGAAATTAATTTGTAAAGTTTATCAAACATGTGATAGGCGCTAGACTTTAGGCGCTAGGCTTTAGCATTTTTAATAATTCATCGAGCGAGACTATCTTCCCTTTTTTCTCGTTCCTTTTTTTTATTTCTATGCCATTTTCTTTCATGCTCCTCTCTGAAACTACCACTCGATAGGGCATGCCCAAAAGATCTGCGTCGGCAAATTTTTCGCCCGGAGAAACTTTTTCTCTATCGTCAAATAAAACTTCAATATTATTTTTCAGTAAAGTTCCATAAACGGTTTCTGCCTTTTCTTTGACTTCGCCAGTTTCACCAAAGGAAAGAAGGTGCACTCTAAATGGGGCGATATTTTCGGGCCAAATAATGCCCTGGTCATCAGAAAGAGCCTCCACTATGGCGCCTAAAAGCCTTCCCAGCCCTATACCGTAACAACCCATTAAAACATAGTGTTTTTGGCCTTTTTCGTCGGTAAAAGAAAGGTCAAACGGTTTTGAGAATTTGGTGTTAAGCTCAAAAATATTTCCCACTTCAATCGCCCGATACTCTTTTAAATCCTCTGTCTTCAGACCGAGGTCTTTGATAACCTTTTCCTGAAACACTTCCTTATTAACAGCAACACCGGATTTTTCGTCCACATAAATGATATCTTCTCCGGCAGGAGTAATGGTTTGAAACTCATGAGAATACTTTGAAAAGGTGCCACCAGAGGCAAAAGTCTTGTAAGTGATGTGCCCAATGCCAACTCTGGAAAAAATATTTTTATAGACATCCTGCATCTTAGTATAAAATTCGGATAAATCTTTTTCGGCGGTATGGAAAGAATACATATCTTTCATCATGAATTCGCGACCTCGCAAAATGCCAGACTTGGCGCGAAGTTCCATGCGGAACTTATTTTGAATCTGATAAACAGCCAACGGTAAATCTTTATAGGAAGAAACATAATTTTTCAAAATAGGAACAACTATTTCTTCATGGGTGGGACCAAGAGCCACTTCTCTCCCGGCGGAATCAGTGACCTTGTATAAAATGTCCAGGCTGCCCCATCTGCCTGTTTTCTCCCAACTTTCTTTCGGCTGGAAAGCGGACATTAAAACTTCTTGCCCGCCGACTTTGTTCATCTCTTCTCTGATTATATTTTCAAGTTTATTGAGCACCTTCAACCCCAGAGGCAGATAGCTGTAAACCCCAGCCATTTCCTTGTGAATAAAACCTCCGCGGATAAGAAACTCCGCGTTTTTCGACACTTCATCCACCGGAGCCTCCTTTCTCGTTTTAGTAAAAAGCTCTGATTGTTTCATGAGGTTCATCTTACCTGAAAAAATCTTAATTTGCAAAAGCCACAATTTTCTGCTATATTGTTTCATATGCAAAAAACAGACACCAAGAAAATGGAAGCCGACACCTTAGTCGAAAAAATGTTCAGAGTCGGAGCACACTATGGCTATTCAAAAACCAGAAGACATCCAAGTCTCTCGAAATACATATACGCCACCAAGAACAAAATGGACATTATAAACCTTGAAAAAACCAGCGTGGTACTGGGAAATGCTTTGGAATTCGTGAAAAAATTAGGCACGGCGGGCAAAACTATTCTTTTTGTTGGTACAAAACCAGAAGCAAAAGAAGCGACTAAAAATACGGCTGAATCTTTGATTATGCCCTATGTGACAGAGCGTTGGATTGGCGGCACTTTGAGCAATTTTACGGAAATAAAAAAAAGGATCAGCGAGCTAGAAAATTACCGCAAGGACAGCGCCGAGGGCAAACTTGACAAATACACTAAAAAAGAGCGAGTAGTTCTGGCAAAAAAAATGGAGAAATTGTCCAGATATTATTCCGGATTGGTCGGTTTGAAAAAGACTCCAGATGCATTGTTTATCATAGACGCTAGGGCGGAAAACATTGCCGCAACTGAAGCTAAAAAAAGGGATATACCGGTTATTTCCCTTATAAATTCGGACTCGAATATTAAAGGTATTGAATTCCCGATTGTCGGCAATGATTCCAGTATACCTTCCATAAAGTTTTTTATCGCCCATGTTGCCGACGCTTATAAAACAGGCCAAATGACGGCACCCGCTAAATCATAAAGAGCAAACTCCATACTAGAGCAAAAGCTCTCAGTACGGGGCAGGCAAAAGAGCTTATGCCTATACAAATAACAACTGAGCAAGTAAAAGAATTGAGAGACAGCACTGGCATTTCCGTCATGCAATGCAAGCGCGCCTTGGAAGAAGCTGAAGGCAATAAGGAAAAAGCTCTGGCCATACTCAAAAAAACAAGCTCCGAGATAGCTTTGAAAAAAGTTAATCGCGAAGTTAAAGACGGCGCGGTCATGATTAAAACAAAAGGAAATAAGATGGTGTTAGTTTCCCTGTATTGCGAGACTGATTTCGTTTCTAGAAACAATGATTTCACTACCCTACTGGGCAAGTTAGGAGATAAAGCGCTTGCCGAAGGAATAGAAAAGGTTAAAAAAGAAGCAAAGGAGATGATAGATCCGGTAATCCAAAAAACTGGAGAAAATATACAGTTGGGTGATACTTATGAAGTATCCGGCGATGTTCTGGGAAACTATGTGCATAATAACAAAATAGCCGTTATGGTCAGTCTGACTGGTGGCAACGCAGAACTAGCTAAAGATGTCGCCATGCACATTGCAGCTATGAAACCGGAATATCTGACGCCTGAAGAAATAACCCCCGATGCTAAAAAAACCATCACGGAGGTTTTCCAAAAAGAAGTCGCGAATATCAACAAGCCGGCCGAAATAAAAAAGAAGATGCTTGACGGTAAAATTAACGCTTATTTCGAAGAGAAAACTTTACTCAATCAACCGTTTATAAAGAATGCAGAGGAAACAGTGGGCAATCTTCTGAAAAAAAATGAAGCGAAAATAAAGGAAGTAAAGCGTTATTCAATATAAAATAAAAAAACATGATGATCTATTTTCTTTTAACCTTGTTCTTTGCGTCGCTTTTTTCCATCATGATTATGCTCGGAAGAAAGTTGGCAAAACTGGAACGGGAACAAGTCTTTAATCATCAAGAAGTTTTGTTTGAGCTACCCTACTTGAAAGAAATCAAACAGTTAACGATAGAGGGCATGAAAAAACATGGATATGCGGGATTGGTTAAGGTTTTGCGATTTCATATCCAATTTTCTAATTTTTTAAAAGGCAAATATGAAAAGGCAAAAATTAAAATAAAAAATATACATGTTCAGAACACGAATGGCGATTCATTAGGAAAAAAAGAAGTCAGTAAATTTCTGAAAATCATAGGGGACTACAAACAAAAAATCAGGGAAATCAAGCATAAAATAAAGAGGGAGGAAAATTTGTAGAGAATGTGCTAGGGTGTTTGGACAGTGCCGGAATAGCTCAGTTGGTAGAGCGCCACTTTTGTAAAGTGGATGTCGTGGGTTCAAATCCCTCTTCCGGCTCCAGCAGTGTACCTAAAGGTTTTTTCGTAAAATTTTCGCGCGCAGAGCGGAGCTCTGCGTAATGGCTGAAAGCATTTCCGGACGCAATGCGGGATTTTAGGGTGAGGTTCAAAAATTCAAAAGCCGAAGATTTTTGGAGGGAGAGTTTTTTGGAGGGGAGGTCGTACTCAAATATAACACTTGCCTGTATCATCTAACTAGGAAGAGATAAAATGAAGAAGGAGACGATCTTGC
>CAYIUM010000034.1:3684-5928 GCA_964366675.1 uncultured Candidatus Saccharibacteria bacterium | reverse complement strand
TTGGAATATTAATGTCTCTAGTGGCGTCAACACCAAAAGTAGTCGTCAAGATATTCACTAATCCCCACATACCGACAATCACCGCCAAAGCAATGATGCCATAGATCATTTTTTCTCTGCCGGACTTCTTGGCTTCTTCATCAGTGCCAATGGCATAGCTGACAACTCCCCAAATGAAGTAAATTACTCCCAGAGCGATCAAAACGGGAACAACAAGATTCAACAAGTCCCCTATTTTACATATAATCATGTTAAGGGTTGTTGCACCAGTAGCACTCGTTGAACAACGAGTACCACCACCCGTCGTAACTGCCGCTATCGCCACCACCGGCGCCAAACCCATAACCAAACCCGACAAAACGATTAATTTATTTTTCATAATGAATAATAATGTTTCCGCCCAAGGCGGATCAGCCTAAGGCTGAAATAATAATGCGACCTAAATAATATTAATAATATGCCCCTAATTGTACTACAAACACAATAAAAATAAAAGCAAGCTACGGCTTGACCTGTGGAATAGCATATTCAATGCCAAAAGTGGTGCCCAGTATTTTCACCAAACCCCAAACCGACACCATCACCGCCAGAGCGATGATACCCCAAATCATGAATTCTTTACCCCTTTCTTTTTTCGCCTCTTCACCGCTGTAAAGCACAAACTGCACCACCCCCCAGAGAAATAGGACAACAGCCAAGGCAAAAATAAGAGGAATTACCGATTTATAGATCATGCAAGTCCCATAATTTAAAATATGCGATAATTTTGCGCCAGTAGCGGGTAGGTCGGGACAAATTCCCGTCTGGGGAACCGCTAAAGTAGATATGGCTTCCCCACCCAGATCAAAGGTGGTAACCACAATATTGACTAGCCCCCATAAACTGACGATAACCGTCAAGCCGATCAAGCCGTATATTATTTGATTTTTTCCTTTCTTTTTCGTCTCATCTTCCCCGGCAATAACGTATTGAGCCACTCCCCAAATAAAATACACCACCCCAAGCGCAAGTAAGACCGGCACAACCGTATTTAGAAGTTGATTGATCTGGCAAATTATTTTCCCTAGGCCGATGAGAGTTTTGCAATCAGTATTGGCAGCCAAGGCAATCATCGGAAAAAACGGCGCGAAATAAATTACTGGAACAAGTTTGAATAAATTTTTCATAGCGAATGATAAATTATAACGCCAGCACAGTATCACGTATCATTTCGGCGATAGCCCACGACCCTAAGAGTATCGCCGCGCCGATTAAAGTGTAAAGAAGAGCGTCTTTAGCTTTGCTGATTTCTTCGGGCTTGCCCCTGGCCTTTACAAAAAGAAAACCACAGTAAATTATAGCCAGCACGACAATCGGCAGACCTATCCTAATTACACCTGTTAAAAGAACTCTGATAAATTCTTGAAGGGTATTGTATGGTATCGGGTTAGTAAGCATGTTCCAATTTTAACACATATTAAAAACCTATCCAAGCTCCCTGATAACCCAGAATAGACAGAATAGTTCTGATGATAAGCCAGGCGCCAGCGATGAAAAATAGGCCGAAAGCGGTATGAGCAAACACTGATTTGGCCTGCGTTCTGGCCTCGGTACTCCCTCCCGAAGTTACTAGTTTGAAGCCGGCATAAAAAAACATAATAGCGGCAATGGGCACTGCCAAGTTAAAAAGAATGAATCTGATTACCCTGTTCACCAGCGCCAAAAAGTCATTGAAATCGCAGGGCACTACTTGGCCTGCCTGATATCGCGTACCGTCCGGCGCAGTAACGGCAGTCTGTAAGGTTCTTCCGCAAGCGACCAAACCATTTTGAGCATAGGAAAAAATGGGCAGAATGAGCATTAGAAATATAAAAAGGGAAAGGAAAAATTTTTTCATTTAATTAATAACAAGTCTAGTTTGGCACTGGCATCGGCTATAGCATTTTCAACAGACATATTACCGGAAAGCACTCCGTCGACCATGTTTCGGAAAATGGCATCGGTACTTTTAGACGAGGGATCGAGCCAGCTTTTGGCAAAGAGCGCGGAATCATAAAAAATAGGAGAATAAGCGTCGGCGGGCTTTACTTTTAGCAAATCTCTTCTGGCTGGCGCTGTACCTGTGGCTAAAGCAAATTTGGTGGCAAAATCACCTGTAGCCATAAGACTCGCCGCCGTGAAAGCCGCATCAAAATTTTTAGAAGAAGACAAAAGAGCTATACCCAGAACATGGGCATTTGTTGATTTGAAGCTGGTATTTCCCGT
>CAYIUM010000034.1:0-3674 GCA_964366675.1 uncultured Candidatus Saccharibacteria bacterium | reverse complement strand
ACGTGTGCTCTTCCGATCTTTTCCCGTTTGAGGAATTGGCGCCACCTCGAAGTTTTGGTTGGGATTTTTGTTGATCAACGACAGCAATTCACTGGCAAAGCCAAAATAAAATGCCACATCCTCTTTAGAAAAAGTGTTAGCGGAATTTGGGAATGATTTATTCCAAGAATATGTATCCTTGTTTGGATCGGCAAATTCTGTATAAAACTTTAAGACTGATGAAGGATTGTATACCGGATTGGATGCACTTAAGCTTGAGCTGAAAATCCCGTCTTTCTCTGTTACTATTTTATTTCCTGTCTGCATAAAGAGAGCGGAAATTATATCTTTGGCATGAGTGACATTCGAAAAATGGCCCAGAGCGACGGTGCTTTTTGTTATCTTATTGGAAGCATCTTTCACGGTAAGCTTCGGTATAAGACCAACCAACTCGCCCCAAGAGGCTGGAGGATAGATAACTCCATTGGCATCCAAAATGCTTCGATTGAAATACATCACTAAGGGATCGATGGATAAAGGAAAAGCTAAAATTCCCTTAGAGGTCAAAAACACCTCGCCGGCGCCGGCGAAATTGTTTTTAAACGAGGCCAAAGGGTAATTTTGATACGGAATAGCAAAAATTTTATTAGCATAATGAAAGGCAAGTTCATCCGGCAAAAAAAACATATCCGGCCCTATGCCGCTGGCCAAAGCTTCGAGCAAATCCTGGTCAAAATTTTCTGCGGATTTTTGCTCGTATTTCACGAACAGAGCAGGATTGGCATTATTAAATTCTTCCAAAAGCGGTCCCATTCTGTCTGATCTGATCGTTCCCCACAAGACAACACTGCCAAGACTGCCGGCAGTATTATTATCGCCAAGCGGTATAGCCCCGGAAAAAACTAGAATGCCAAAAATAGCGAGAGCGATAAATACGATTAGGACAACAATTTGAAAGGTTTTCATAATTTCCTTAATATCATACCATAATGATGCGTGCCGGTGTTAATACTTCGTTCCATGGCAAAACCTTTTTTTTCGAACATTTCTTGTACTTTATTTTTGGACACAATCGTTTTCCCCCCCATGCCGGACGATTCAGACCAGTCAATAAAAAGGATTTTGCCCTTGGGCTTTAGGATTCTTTTTATTTCTTCGATCAGAGTATCTTTCTTTTCCACTTGAAAAAAAACATTGGAAACAATAACTGCGTCCGCAATATTGTTGCCTATCTTTGTTCCTTCCTTTTTTTCAATATCCCCCCAGATAACTTCCACATTGGATAGATGCGCTTCTCTGGCTTTATTTTTTATTGTTCCCAGAAAATCTTTGTTTATTTCAATCGCGTAAACTTTTCCTCTGGGCACCATGCCCCCAGCGGCTATGGAATAAAATCCGGTGCCAGCTCCTAAATCAACTACCACATTATTTTCCTGTAATCCCAAGGCTCTTAAATTTTTTTCCGGATCGGTAAACATAGTTACATTATAGTATTAAAAAACCTAATTTGCATTGAAGTTATTAACAAAATCCCTTGCTGTCAAAGAGACACTTTGACATAATAAAAGAACATGAATAATAGAGACTACAAAGAGTTCGCTAAGGGATCAATAGCCCATGTTTATAACAGAGGTAACAACAAAGGTAAGATATTTTTTGATGATCAAGACTATAAAGCTTTTCTTTTCAGACTTGCTTTAGCTTTAGGGTTTGAACAAAAAAAATTAGTTAGTGAAAATTTGCTGAGTATGCCCTATTCTAGAATAAGAATCAATTCAGAAGGAAAAGGTAAATTCAAAGTTAACGCTTTCTGCCTCATGCCAAACCACTTTCATCTACTTATTGAACAATGTAGCGATGTGCCAATCTCAAAATTAATTTCAAAAGTCTGTGCAAGCTATTCAAAATATATAAATAATAAATACGGAAGAGTCGGGCATACTTTTCAAGACTGTTTTAAGGCTGTACTTATAGAAAACAACCCACAATTAATGTGGTCATCAGCTTATATTCATATGAATCCAGTAAAAGATAGATTGGTAAAACATCCATCTGAGTATTTATGGAGCAGTTTTAATGATTATGCAGAAAAAAGAAATTTGCCAATAATCAATAAAGAATTATTGCTCGGAACTTTTGGAAACGTAAAAAACTTTATAGAACAAACACTGATTTATGATGTCAAAGGCGGGCTTTGACAAGTGGTTAGATGCAGGCAAGCGAGGCGATGCCGTCGCCGGGGCGGAGACGCATAATGGTTACACCTTGAGTTTGACGGCCAAGTGGTCTAAGTTCTTTCAAGGTAGTTCTAATCACCTGCCCTTTTTTGGACATAGCGATTAATTCCACTTCTTCGCCCGTTAATACTTTCGCCACAATAAGCTTACCAGTTTTGGAAGTCACTTTGGCTGTTTTTACGCCGGAGCCGCCGCGTTTTTGGACTTTATATTCTTTCAATTCGGTTTTTTTGCCAAAACCATTCGCACTCATGGTTAGAAACGCTCCTTTTTCCGCTACTTTCCTGACAACATCCACACCGATAACGCCATCGTTTTTACCAAGCTTGATGCCTCGTACGCCTCCAGCTGTCCTGCCCATTTCTCTGACATCTGATTCTTTAAATCTGATAGATTGGCCTTCGGCTGTGGCAATCATCACTTCGTCCTCTTTTTCCGTCACCAGGGCGGAGATCAACTGGTCGTTTTTATCCAACTTGATGGCAATAATTCCGCTTCTGCGGACATCTTTGAAACTTTCTGAAGACATTTTTTTGGCTGTTCCTCCTTTGGTCACGAGCATTAGAGAGGACGGAGTTTTTCCTAAATCTTTCGGCATAGCTAAAATGGAAGTCACTTTTTCTTCTGAAGATAAAGACAGAAAATTCATAATGGACTTTCCTTTGGTTGCCCGACGAGCCTCCGGAATATCGTACATTTTCATCTGATAAACTTTTCCCAAATTAGTGAAGAAGAGCAGATTGCTGTGAGTGGAACCGGAAACGAGCATGGTTACGAAATCTTCTTCTTTAGTTTCCAAATCAATCACCCCGACTCCGCCCCGTTTTTGGGCGCGGTATTCGGATGGATCGGTGCATTTCACGTATCCGCCGGCGGTGAAAACCAACATGGTTTCTTTTTCCGGCACCAAGTCTTCGTCGGAAATTTCTTTTACTCCTCCTTTGATTATTTTGGTGCGTCTTTCGTCGGCATATTTCTCACGAATTTCTTTTAGTTCTCCGGCAATAGTCTTGAGTATTTTCTTCGGACTAGCCAGAAGATCTTTCATCTCAGCGATGAATTTTTGTTTTTCCGCCAATTCATCTTCTACCGCTTTTCGTTCTAAACCCGCCAACTTGGCTAGTTTCATTTCCAGAATAGCCGCCGCCTGCAAATCTGAGAATTTAAATTCTTTAATTAAATTCAACTTCGCAATTTGAGAATCTTTGGAGCCGCGAATGACCGTAATCACCCGGTCTATTTTATCCAGCGCTTTTTTTAAGCCCAGTAAAATATGCTCGCGTTCCTCTGCCTTTTTCAAGTCATAGGCGCTTCTTCTTTTCACTACCTCCTTCCGATGCGAGATAAATTGCTCTAAAATGGACTTCAAAGAAAGGGTTTGCGGCACGCCGTCTACTAAAGCCACGATATTAAAATTAAAATTTGATTCAAGCTGGGTATTTTTATAAATATAGTTCA
>CAYIUM010000033.1:0-5952 GCA_964366675.1 uncultured Candidatus Saccharibacteria bacterium | reverse complement strand
TGTCCCGTTAGAAACAGGTTCACTTTGTGAACCGTGGTTTCGCACGGGATTGTTTTTCTTTAAGCTATTTTCCATAAGATAGTGATAATTCTAGCATAAAAAAAGCCGCGCGGTTAAGCACGGCCTTTGCGATGAAATTGTTTGCCTCCCTTATGGAGCAAGGATAGCGAAGCGATGGAGGAAGAAACACCCCCACTCATCCCTTTGGATGTGGACGAGAAAGACTCGCCAAGCTTCCTTATCCCCTTCGAGCAACCCCGTGACAAGTTCACGGACTCGGTCGAACCAAGTAGGCGGAACCACTCGAGTGGGCGGTAGGCATAATTCCCGTCCCTGAGGGTTTATGAGATACAACCGAAATCGGGTGATCTCTATGACGAACTGCCTGTGCTCTGGACTTATTGATGAACTCATTTTTTGGTTTGGTTTTTTCTCTTTTTTTTGGTTATCGATTCACAAAAGAATAAGATTCCCTAACAAATGCTAGGAAAGCTTGTTCTTTTGCGAACTGACGACATAGAGAATAACCATAAAGAACTAAAAAACTAGCTTTCGCCAGTTCGTATTACTGGTACTACCATAGCACGTTTTTACACTAAATACAAATTTTTAAATTTTAACCATTTTTTATATAGAAGGTGTATAATTAATTGAATAATTGTTCTCATGGCCAAATATCAATGTTGGAAATGTCACAGAATTTGGAAATCAGAGGGAAGTGACTTCAATATCACTTCATCTCTTTGCCCAAAACATGATGTACCGTCAGGTATACCTCATGCTTTAGAAATGTTTCTAACAACACAACGCCTCTCCGATACGGCGTTTCAATCACAACGTAATATCCCAATCGCCAAACGAGTAATCGGAATACTCGGCGAATAGAAAGGAGGTGATTTTATCTAAGCTGGGCTAATCCCCCAGCAAGTCAGCCAGCGGACTTATCGCTGGCTTTGGTTTTTACGAGACTAATTTTTAGATTACTTTAGCGAACTAAAGTACTTTACTCAACTAAAGTTAGGTAATCAATTACGTAATTAGATAATTTCTTGTAATAATTCTGGAAATTCTTCAGTCTTCATATCCTCAAATATATAATGCCCTTTTCCTTTGAGTGTTATAATTTTACCGCCGAGGCTTCTGTTATAAATTTGTAAGCTTTCCTTCCCACCTTCCCGTTCGTTATCGGATGTAAACATAATTATTTCTCCCACTCGATCTTTAATCGTTTCATCTACCGGATACACATAGAACTTTTCTCTAAAGGGATCATTTTTCTTTGGGATTTTCCAAGGAGCGACCAAAATTAATTTTTTTATTTTTTTCTTGGACTCTCCCAACCAACGAACCAAAAAGGCGCATCCGCAACTATGCCCGATTAAAATAGTATTTTCTAAAACAGGATATTTTTCAAATTCTTGCTTAAAAGCTTCATAATCTGGCTCCCACGGTTTCGGCATTAAAGGAGCTTCAGTTTTTATACCAAGTGAAATTAATTGATTTTTGGCCCATTGAATCCAGTGTTTATAGTAAGATGTCGTTTCTGGAGTCATAAACTCCCCTTTCTTTGATGGACATCCGTGGATAATAATACAATTTGTTTTCATAAATAGTTAATTATGCACTCATTTTAACACGATCTAAAAATTTTCCGAATCTATTGCCATTCACTTTCTTTTCGCAAGAACGGTTCTTGCGAAAACACCATAGCTAGGTCTTGCCTAGCTAGACTACATTTACGATATTAGCAAATTCTTCCAAAATAAATAAGGAGCTTCCTCTTATCATTTTTGTATATTTTCTGTGACGGAAAAACTTTTGCAAGAAATTAAGCATATATTAGCAATACCTCTCGAAGCCCTGCCTTTTGACCTCTTCCGTAATTGGTTCTAAAAGTTCCTCAACACTTTTTTGAGAATTCAGATAATTATTTTCCTCTATCAAAAGGCAAGAGTAAATAAGAATTGGCAAGCTGTATTTATCAATAACACTCATTTTACTTTCTATTTCCTCTTTGATGCTCTTTTTAATTTCATCCTTACGTTTATTCATCTTCCGCATCAGTCCCATCTTTTCTGGATAACGATGATCTAAAACCTCCATGAAAACTTGCTCGTCAGAGTGTTCTGGCTCCATTTGCTTCCACGCAATATATTGGCTAATTACACGATTCAAGGTTGCCCTCCAATTTCCAAACAAAAACGTGAAAAGGTGTAAAAGCAAATAAAAACCTATAATCGAAAATATTATTATCCACCACATACTTAAACATCATTTATTCTTCCAATCCCTAATTAATAACCCTCCACGAACTCTTTTAACTATTACCTTTTGTTTTTCTTTCCATCCTAGATCTATGACTAATTCCTTCGGCAAAGTCACAGCCAAAGACTTCCTCCCCACTCTGGTTATCTTGCGCACGCTTTGATCCACAATTTTTCGCATTCCCATATGTAAGTAATTAATTACGTAATTGATTACGTACCAATTCTAACACAATTCTAAAAACTTTTGCTCTCCTTCTAGTTACTTTACTTAACTAAAAGTGGCTGGTTTCTATTTTTATTTAGAATATTAGGATTCAAAGAAACTAAATCCCTCCCAAATTATCAAAGGCATGCAAATTCATATAAAAAGATATAATAAAAAATACAACACTTACTATCAAAGCAGGTAAAAAATACGAGTTTTTATCATGCTTATTATAAAACTTCCATACAATTAGTGCTATGACACCCAAAGGGGAAATCACTAGCCCAAAATAATACATTATAAAAAATGCTACCGGAGTAAGAAAAGCTCCGAATAACGACACAAAAAACACATAAAGGGTAACGTAAGAAAATATTTCTGGGAAACTTCTTGTTTTCATATTAACTTATATTATCTAATAATTTGTTTAACATATCAAGCAAAAGTTGCGCGTCAGTTTTGGAAAGTTTCTTTGGTTTTGGCTTCTTGGGATCTGGCTTTGCTAATTTCTTTTCCAAAACAGATTTAAATTTCTCTGCTTTTAATTTGGCTTTGTCTATTTTGCCCTTTTGAATAGACTTTATTATATTATCCACGCGATTATTGAAAGTTTTTACCTTAGCTTGCGGCAAATCTAAAGAACTAATAGTTGCTTTCATGATTTGCAAATAAGTAACCGGATCGAAAGTATCACTTGGAGCTAGAGTAAAATCATTTACACCATCGCCTCTAACATCTAATTTTAGTTCTGGTATTTGAGTGCTTGAATTTAAAGTTACTTCCGCTTGGGTTTGTGTGGTCACAGGAATATCTACAAAGAATGAGGTATTGGAGGAGCCGGTTGGAAAAACTTGCTCAGAAATGTAAGTAAACGTACCTATGTCTGTCCCCTGGAGTTTGACTTTTGCCATCTGATCTTCGGGAAGATTAATATACTTTCCTTCACCAAATTCAAGGTAAGAACTGTTTAATATGTTTTCTTCTACATAGCAGAATTCTTTGTCGGGTGGACAAATTTTCCCAGTATGATTCCCTTGTGTATCGTAGGCATCCAGAGTAACCGGTGAATGAATAGATAATCTTAAACGATTAGAATTGTCTGTAGGCATTGAGGAATACAGGTGTGGCAAATTATTTATCGGTAGTTTTTGTATGGTATCTGAAATTAGGTTTAGAACAGAAGAAACTTCTAATATATTTCCGTGACTATTTTGGACAACGAATGGTGGTTTCGCATCATTTATACTTTTTAGATTCACCCAATACTTCTCAGCACTTCCAAGAAAACCCATGTAATGCGCACTTGGAACTACCACTGTCTTGTCCCCATCAGAAGTAAAACGTGGTTTTTGGTCCAAAATAAATATACAACTTGAGCCAGCACAACTTGTTTTAGGATAATATTCAAAACTCGCCACAGTATCTAGCCCCCAGCCGGCCACTTCTATCACTCGCATGCTAGAAGGCGGGATCCAAGAGTCAATACTATCGTGCAAATTTTCTACTTGAGCAAATAAATTTTGAGACAAGCTGATAGGTAGTTTCGTTTGATTCATTGCCGGATCTATCCGACCCTCCCCACCGAAAAGAAAACTCTTGTATTCGTCGTAAGAATCAAGAGCACTGCCGAATGCTTGAAAAAGTTTGGTAGTTACATTTGAAGGAATTGCATTGTCAACAAAAGTCACCGGCGAAGCGCTTACATGATTTATATATTCTCTGCTCGGCAAAAGCCCAAAAGCGCTGAGCATATTTCTTCCTAATTCTCGAGCGTGAATTTCATCCATCAACCAACCGAATCCTAAACGCTGTTCATAGCCGTGAAGTATTGCCGGCACTGCTTTGGCCGTTCCTATCTCTGGCACAGCCACCAAAATAAGCACGTCTACATTATCAATCAGATTATTTTTCCCCGCATTTTTATCATCCTGCAATTTTTTCAATAAGGCCTTAGCCAAAAGCCCGCCGTTGCTATGAGCAATTATTGTGACTTTGCCATTTTTGGATGAAGTAACCAGAGATTGCAAGGTATCTACGAGTGACAACGTGCCATCCTCATATTTTGTCCCATTATTCACGATATCTTCCACGCTTTGCCTCCAATCATAAGCGAACAATTCATATTCTACGATTTTAAAATCATCCACCAGCTTCCCCAACATGTCTACAAAACTTTTGTAAATATTCTGCCCGGCTGGACCTGTCGGAATTGGCGTATTTGTTTCTCTTACTACATCTCTGGTATAAATGCCAGAATTTTTACTCGTCCCGTCAGTATTTAAATACAGATCCTCTACATCACTATTAACATTTGGTTCCCACAACTGATCTTCTACCGGGAAACCAAGTACAGTTTTCTGTTTGTACAGTCTGCTCGCCTCCAAACCCGGCAAAAAGAGCACGCTGGAAAAACAATCTACAGTGCAATTGGCCGTTACTGTAACTGTATAATTTTGAGTTGAGCCATCCTCTGCGGTAACTGTATATGTGACCGGCATAGAAAAATCTTGAGATATATTATTATCGGGATTGATAGATGCATCAGAAGAAATAGTGATAGCTGGCGTGAGATCTGTAACATCAGTTCCAAAAGGAATATTCAGAGAAATAATATGAGCTGCTTCGTCAATAACACCATCAACATTCGGCGTTAAGTTTGTAAAGATAAATGAAGTGATGATTTTTTCGGAACTCAAAACTCTGCACACCCCGCCAGTGTCAACACCTGTTTCATCTTGGTTCATAATTCCATCAGAACAAGTGGGAGGAGCACCCTTCCAGCCATCTTTATATTTCCAGGGGAAACTATCAGCTACACGACCAAAACTAATCGCATTGTCGCAAATAAAGTCATTATTTATATCAAAACATCCTTCACCGAGTTCATCATAATTACTCCAATAATTGCCGCCAATCGGTAATACATCAGATATCTTTACTTGATACACATTAACTTGAGCATAACCGCCATTATTAATAAAATTATTATTTACAATATAATTCTGATTTACATCAGAAGAACCAAAAGCGTATAAACCATAAAAAATATTATTCTGTATAGTATTATTAGTAACTTTGTTTCCAAAACCATATTCTATATACACACCAATCCAACCATTTAAAAAAGTGTTATTTTTGATAATATTGTTTGATGAATAATGTGTCCTTATGCCATAAACACTATGCAAAGAGAAAGAATTGCTTTCAATAATGTTATTAGACGAGCTAACAAAAATACCTATAAAATTTTTATTTAAATTATTATTTACAATAGTATGCCCTCCAGAAGAAGCAGGCATGAAGATTCCATGACTGCCACAAAACGAAAGAGTGGTATTTTCCACACGAACATTTATTGCACCACTGGAAAAGACTATACAGCTTGAAAAAAATTGAACATTAATATTTTTAAAAACAAGGTCTGATGCGAGATCGGAAGAGCACACGTCTGAACTCCAGTCACCAGATCATGTCGTATGC
>CAYIUM010000032.1:0-6016 GCA_964366675.1 uncultured Candidatus Saccharibacteria bacterium | reverse complement strand
TTTCCCTACACGACGCTCTTCCGATCTGCGTGAGCCACCGACGTGCCGCCAAATTTCATCACTTTCATCCCGTTAGAAGTTATTTTATTTTTCTCATTGTTATTAAGCATAGTACATAGCTTTATTTAAGTTACTTCTAACGGGATTCATGGTTTTATATTTTCTTTTATGCTTTTCATCGCCTTTTTTACCACTTCCAGATCGGCAAAGGCGCTCAAACGAACATAACCTTCTCCACAAGCTCCAAAACCAGAACCCGGCGTTACAACGACATGCGCTTCTTCCAACAACTTATCAAAAAACTGCCAAGAATTCAGACCAAGAGGCGTTTTGAGCCAAACATAAGGAGCATGTTCTCCACCAAAAACCTTAAAACCAAGTTTGGTGAGACCTTTTTTTATCAAAGTCGCGTTATTCATGTAATACCGAACAAGCCCCTTACTTTCCTTCCGACCTGCAGCTGATAGAGTAGCAAGCGCTCCTCTTTGAGAAATATTAGACGCTCCATTAAACATGGTGCTTTGACGCCTTTTCCAGATTGCATGCACTTTACCCTTCTCTGCATCTTCAACGACGAGATCCGTGGGCACAATTGTCCAGCCGAGCCGAACTCCGGTAAAACCGACCCACTTTGAGAAACTATTAATCTCAATCGCGCATTTTTTGGCTCCTTCAATCTCATAAATACTCTTGGGTAAAGATTCATCGGAAATATACTCGGCATAGGCGGCATCGAAAATAATAACGGCTTTGTTTTTAAGAGCATAATCAACGAAAACTTTTAGCTCTTCTTTGGTCATTACAGAACCAGTAGGATTATTGGGATTGCAAAGATAAATCAAGTCGACTTTTTCTCGCGGCGGGACAGGAACAAAACTATTTTTCTCGTTGCATTCCATGTACACTAGGTCTTGATACCTTCCATTTTTAAAATTTCCGGTCCGACCAGCTATAACATTGCTGTCTACATACACGGTGTATACGGGATCAGCCACCGCCACTTTGTTGTTTGAATTAAAAATGGATTGGATATTGGCTGAATCAGATTTTGCCCCGTCACTTATGAAAAATTCTTCCAGAGTGAGAGAAATTTTTCTTTTACTGTAATAATCGCGTAAGGCAGTGCGGAGCTTGAGGTCACCTTGTGGATCTCCATATCCTTTATAGGTGCTTTTTCGGGAAAGATCTTCCACTCCTTTTTGCAACCCAAAAATTGTGGTGGAGGTGAGAGGTAAAGTAGTGTCGCCGATTCCAAGACGCATGAGTTCTACTCCAGGATTTTTATCCGAAAATTCTTTGGCGCGCTTCGCGATTTCCACAAACAAATACGCGCCTTGTAGTTTATCGAAATTTTTATTAATGGTCGCCATTCTTGTACTTTTTAAATTAACTTAAGCTCTTTTAAAACTTTTTTTACTATGACCCTATTCTTCTCTTCAAGCTTCGTTAACGGTAGTCTTAGGCTCTCTTCGATAAAGCCCATCGAAGCAAGAGCGTGTTTGACCGGTATTGGATTGGACTCAATAAAATTAACATTCATGAGTGGAAGCATTTTATAGTGCAGTTCCCCCGCCTCCTTAGAATTGCCCGCAAGCGCTAGGTGAACCATCCTAGAAAACATTTCTGGAATTTCGTTCGCCACAACCGAGATGCATCCGTGGCCTCCGGCGCCGATGAGCGGAAGAGTTAGCGCGTCATCTCCCGACAAAATGGTAAAACCCTTGG
This sequence comes from uncultured Candidatus Saccharibacteria bacterium, assembly GCA_964366675.1. Lineage (GTDB taxonomy): Bacteria > Patescibacteriota > Minisyncoccia > Phycocordibacterales > UBA9973 > UBA9973. Next base: position 4,291 of record CAYIUM010000032.1, on the reverse strand, counting down.
GGCCATTATTTTTAACTTCACCTATGATTTCCATCATTTGGTTAAGTGAACCGGAAGCCTCTTTCACTGCCACCACGCTCGGAATTTCTCGGGCAATTCGCATAATAGTTTGAGGCATTACGTTGGAGCCGGTCCGCCCGGGAACATTGTAGATGATAATCGGCAGATCTACCACCTTGGCTATCTCTTTGAAATGGAGAACTAGACCGTTCGGAGTCGGCTTATTGTAGAATGGGGTGACATGAAGCAAAGCATCAGCTCCGGCCTCCTTGGCAAGTTCTGAAAGGTAGACAGCTCTCTTGGTGTTATTGGAACCCGCCCCGGCCACAACTGGAACTTTTGTTTTACTTGCCGTAACTTTCTTTACTACTGTTTTTATAACTTTCACGTATTCATCATCAGTCAAAGTAGCAGCCTCTCCGGTAGATCCAGCAACAACTATGGCATCTACTTTCCCTTTTAATTGATACTCAACCAATTTTTCCAATGCAGGCAAATCCAAATCTCCATTTTTTTTAAATGGCGTGACAATAGCCGGCATAGAACCGATAAATTTTATATGTTTCATTTTAATACATCTTCCAGGGTATAAATTCCCTTTTTGTTTTTAATAAATTCGGCCGCTAAAAGCGCACCCTTGGCAAAGCCACTTCTATTATATGCTTGATGAGAAAGGGTTATGCCATCAGCCTGACTATCAAAAACGACTTCGTGAAAGCCTGGATTTCTCCCAGCTCTAACAGAAGTAAATTTAAGTCCATTAATTTTGCTTGCAATCTTGAGAGCAGTGCCGGATGGGCTATCCAATTTTGCTTTATGATGAATTTCTAAACCATAAACATCATACTCTGGAAATTTTTCGAAAAGTTTGGCGGAAAATTCCGCCATTTTTATAAAAATATTCGCTCCAATCGAAAAATTCGGGGCATAAATAAGACCTATCTGGTATTTATCAACTATTTTTTTCACTTCATCCAAATTTTCATACCACCCGGTAGTTCCGACAACCATGTTTTTCCCAAGTTTGGCTATGGCTTCTATATTTTTTAAAACTATGTCTTTAGATGTAAAATCGATGGCAATGTCAGCTTTTTCAATACTTTTTATATCTAACTTTTCGCTTTTATTTTTAAAACTAACCGAAACCACTTCAAAAATTTCAGACTCTTTGCATAAGTTATTGACTTCTTGCCCCATTTTTCCAAAACCGATTAAAGCAATTTTTATTTTCTTCATAGATACTACTAAGCATTGCTTATAAAATTCTTAATTTCTTCGTGCACCTTTTTATTACTTGCAATAACACCTTCTGTATTTACATTTAAAATATTACCATCAAAATCAGTAAACTTTCCGCCAGCTTCTTCCACCAAGAGCTTCCCGGCAAACTCCGGAAATGTGTCTTCGTTAAAAGAGACAGCCACGTCAGATCTGCCGCAGGCAACATAAGCATAATGAAGGCCGAGAGATCCAAAGACTCTGACTGTATTTCCGTTTTCCGACATTGCTTTTATAACTCGCAAGGCTTTCTCCCTGTAGGGCCTCGGTGGAGTAAAATAAGGACCCATCATGAAGAAAATTTCTTCTTTCAAACTGCGATTAGAAACATGTATTTCTTTGCCATTTAAAAACGCACCCTTGCCTTTCTCTGCTGTGAACAATTCTTTACTGGAAGGATCATACACCACAGCAAACTTGACAATATCTTTATGAACATGACTCAAAACTATTGTATAGTGAGGCATCCCGTGTAAAAAATTTGTGGTGTTGCTGATAGCATCAATCACCCAAACATTCTCGGCCACCACAAACGTATTGTGCAATTCTTCGGCATAGATCGAATGTTCGCCCGGGAAAGTGCGAATTAAATTAACTAGCTCGGTTTCTATCTCTATCTCCTTTTCAGTCAACCATTTTTTACCCTTTCCTATGTCGGCAATACAACCAGAAATTTGAGGCAAGGTATCTCCTAGTTCAACTATTTTCCCTGTAATCTTCTTATACATCATTATTATAGACACTAACAGAAACAGCCTTATTTATCAATCAAAATCTCGGGCGGCAAGGGTCGGCTATTGTAACCAGAGGCCATAACGTACCCATACGCGCCGGTGTCCAGTATGGCAAGAATATCCCCCGCTTTTGGTGAAGTGATAACCCGGTCTTTGCCAAAAATGTCCCCCGATTCGCATATGTTGCCCACGATGTAGGTTTTCACAGGAAGTCCCTTTGCCTTGCTTGCATTTATTATTCTATGAAAAGACCCATACATAGCAGGACGGATAAAATGGTTAAAGCCGGTATCTACCCCGACAAAGGTATGGACGGGATTATTTTTTATTTCAGTCACAGAGGCAAGGAGAACTCCAGCTTCGGCCACTAGAAAACGGCCAGGTTCTAAAATCATTGTTAATTCTTTGCCATATTGCTTATTAAACCATTTAATTTTTCTCACCATTGCTTTACCAAGACCTTTTACATCGAGCTCTTTCTCTTTTGGCGTATAAGGAATGCCGAAACCACCTCCAAAATCAAGCGACTCCAGATCTTTGAAATTTAGGGCTGTCTCAAGCAATTTATCAAAGGCATTGAGTAATATTTTTTTATCTAAAATATTAGAGCCGATATGTTGATGTAGCCGAACAATTCTTAGTTTGTACTTTTCCGCTAACTTTTTAGCCATCCCTATATGCTCTAAGGGAATTCCGAATTTAGAATTACTCCCACCCGTGACCACATGACCATGGTGGCCAGCGCCAATCCCTTGATTGATTCTGATGCCTATATTCGACCCAGGATTTATTTCTCCGTAGAGTTTGATTTGAGACAATGAATCAAGATTTACCATAACTTTGCGTCTAGCCACAAAGGCAATTTCATCCCTGCTCACGGAAGTAGATGTATATAAAATATCTTTGGGCTTAAACCCAGCTTTAAGCGCCAGTATGATTTCTCCCCTGCTTACCGTTTCCACTTTCGCGCCAAGTCTGCGCAATAATTTCAAAATGGAAATATTCGTGTTAGCCTTGCAGGCATAATGAACGCTAAGTTTGCGATAGGCAATACTGCTTATAAGCTTCTTGTACTGGCGTTTAATGGTGGAAACTTCGTACACATAAAGCGGTGTGCCAAACTTTTTGCCGAGATACGAAGCTGAGAATTTTCCAAAATATAGTTGATTTTTTTTAATATGCATAGATCCTCGCCTAAGAAATAAAAAGCATTAATCTCTAAACAATCCTTTCGGAGCTAGGCCCCAAGAGTAACAAATTATTAGAGGATAGCTCCAGCAAACTAGTTAAAGCGCCAGAACGTCCTATGCAAACTTGTATAACCGATGGCTGATTGCTTAGAGATTAATGCCTTCTCACATCTATCCATAACATTAATCCTACAAACACATTTTACTATATGGAAAATGCTGTAAATGCTATAATGTGTATAGGTATGTTGATACTCTGTTAATAAGCGTATGATAAACTTACTACTCGAGTAGTATAGCATATTATGAAACCAATGTCAACCCGGTAGTAGATCCTTGAAGGTCTCACTACCGGGTCAAGTCCAAAAAAACATGAAAAATAAGGGTAAAAATGAAAAAGCAGAAGATGTTGTTCTGGATCAAACCTTGCGTCCCACTCGTTGGGAAGAATATATCGGCCAAAAACACATAAAAGATAACGTCAAAATTCTATTGCGGGCAGCCGAGGAACGCGGACATATACCTGAACATATTCTATTTTATGGACCGCCAGGATTGGGTAAAACCACTCTGGCACACCTTATTGCCAAGGAAACCGGCAAGCAAATGAAGATAACTTCCGGACCAGCGATTGAAAAAGTAGGCGATTTAGCTTCCATTCTCACCAACCTTGCGCCGGGTGATATCCTTTTCATAGATGAAATTCATCGGTTGAACAAAATGGTGGAAGAAATACTTTATCCGGCCATGGAATCCGGCGTTCTCGACATTATCATCGGCAAGGGCCCCTCGGCGCGCACTATCCAGCTTGATCTTCCGCCTTTTACCCTAATTGCCGCTACTACCCGCGTCGCTCTCGTTTCTTCCCCGCTCCGTTCCCGTTTTTCCGGAGGAGTTTTCCGTCTGGAATTTTATTCCAACGAAGAAATCGAAAAAATTATAGAAAGATCCAGCAAACTCTTGAAAATTGAATTAGAAGAAAAGGCGCTCCAAGAAATCGCCAAGAGAAGCCGTTTCACCCCCCGCACCGCGATTTATTTTTTGAAACGTTGCCGGGATTTTGCGCAGGTAAAGATCGGAAGAGCACAC
>CAYIUM010000031.1:0-6053 GCA_964366675.1 uncultured Candidatus Saccharibacteria bacterium | reverse complement strand
GTAGCCGATCGCACCCAGTTTGGCCCCCAGGGAAGCGGAGGGGGTGCAGGGGCTTCGGCTGCGCCGAAAGCAGGGAACAGCAAGGGCGAGGAAACAGAGAGCATCGAGTATCCAGAAGAAGATATTAATCCGGAAGATATACCATTCTAAAAATTTTCAATTATCAATTTTCAATTTACAAACATGCGACAAGATTATTTTTCAGCCAATAATATAAAATATATAGATTACAAGGATGTGGAAATCCTAAAGAAGTTTTTGAATTCCAGCGGCAAGATTATGAGTCATAAAAAAACTGGCGTAACCGCAAAAAATCAACGAGCGCTCACGTCCGCCATCAAGCACGCTCGATTTTTGGGTCTGCTTCCTTTCGTGGTGAAGTAAAAAATTAGACTCTTTCCACATATTCTCCAGTTTCTGTATTGATGCTCACCTTGTCGCCTTCGGCGATGAACATCGGGGCGTTTATTGTGGCGTCATTTTCTAGAGTAATAATTTTCATGCCTCCCTTTGAGGTATCTCCTCGCACCGCAGGTGGCGCTTCTTTGACTAGGAATTCCATTTTTATAGGCAGAGAAAGTTTAATTATTTTTTCTTCATCCTCATCATTGGTCCAGACTAGAGCGGTAACATTACCGTTCGTTTTCAAAAATTTAACAGCATTACCGAGAAGGGTTTCATCCAACTTAAATCTTTTACTTTTATCTGCAGGGTCGCAGAACCAATATTCACCTTTATTGCGATAGAGGAACATGATATCTTTTTTATCAATATCAGCTTCGTCAGCCGAATCTGCCACGTGAAAAGTAGCGTTTATAGTCTTGCCCGAGATAAGAGTTTTCAATTTGACTTGATTTTGGGGCTTTCTCTGCTGGGTGCGGGCGACATGCGACTCGATGACTTCGCAAGGCTCGCCATCATAAATTATTATTTTTTTCTCGCGTATTTCGCTGTATTCCAATTTGGACATGGGAGTATAGTAGCAGAAAAATCCATAAAATCAACCTCACCCTAACCCTCTCCTGAAAGGAGAGGGGAAAGCCCCTTCCCCTATCAGGGGAAGGCGGGGGATGAGGTTATTCCTCCTCTTGAAACTTCTTCTTGATTTCTTTTAAGATATCGTTCGCCACTTTTTTGTTTTCTTTTAAAAATGTGCGGGTAGCATCGTAACCAACGCCCAACTTAACCTTTTCTGCTTTTTCATCTACTCCCTTGTAGAAATATGAGTTTCCAGTTTTCTCTATGATTTTAAATCTTTCTCCAAGAGCCATGATTTCGCCTTCTTTAGATATACCCTCATTATAGATAATATCGAATTCTGTTTGCTTGAAGGGAGCCGCAACTTTATTCTTGACTATTTTCACCCGGGTGCGAGAACCTACGATATCTTCTCCCTTTTTTATCTGGGCGATTTTTCGAATATCTAATCTGACAGAGGTATAAAATTTCAATGCCTTTCCTCCCGGAGTAGTTTCCGGATTGCCGAACATGACTCCGATCTGCATGCGGATCTGATTGATGAAAATCACCACTGTTTTGGATTTGGCGACTATGGCTGTTAACTTGCGAAGCGCTTGAGACATCAGGCGGGCTTGTTTGCCGACGTGGTATGCGCCCATATCGCCCTCTATTTCATCTTTTGGCGTTAGAGCGGCGACAGAATCAATAACGATGACATCGATTTTGCCCGTGCGCACCAGGGATTCCACTATTTCCAACGCCTGTTCACCGTTGTCTGGTTGGGAAATTAGTAAATTATTTATATTTACTCCTAATTTTTTAGTGTATTCTGGATCCATGGCATGTTCGGCATCTATGTATGCGCAAACTCCACCCATCTTCTGCGCCTCTGCCACGATGTGGAGGGACAAGGTTGTTTTACCTGAAGATTCAGGTCCAAATATTTCTATAATTCTACCCCGTGGTATTCCGCCGACGCCTAAGGCCATATCCAGACCGATAGAACCAGTAGGGATGACATTCACGTCCACTTTCGGCGAATCGCCGAATTTCATGATTGCTCCCTCCCCAAATTTAGTCTGGATTGACTTTAAAGTGTCTTCCAGCATCGTTCCACCTATCGTTTTGTCTTCTTTTTTCTCTTTTTTCTTCAACATATTTAATAAATTAATTTATAATTTTTTTCATCAATATATCCGAATTTATCTTCCGCTCTAATGCTGATTATATTATATCCCGGCAGAAGCGCAATTATTTCATTGAAGTTGCCTTCTTGATCCAAGGAAATCTCACGACCATTCAAGATCAGTTTTGTGGCGTTTTTTGCATTTCCTTTTATTTCCTGAACGCCATTTGTCATTTTTTCCCCATCAGAAATGTTAACATCTTTTACTTTCACTCCATAAATCAAGCTATGAGAACCCCAAAAGGCATAAATTACGATAAAAAGAAAAAAAAGAGAAAGAACAATTATTTGTAATATTTTTTTAGCGTCAGTCCTCATATTACATTTTCGCCAGTTTCTGTTCTTTCAATTTTTTCCAGCACCTCCCTTGGCTTGGCGCCCTCTCCCGGACCGATTATCCCGCGTTCTTCCAGTTTATCCATCAGGCGCGCCGCCCGGGCATATCCCAGTTTCAATTTTCTTTGTAAATAAGAAGTTGATGCTTTGCCGGCTTCTATTACGCAAGCTCTTGCCTCCTCATACATTTCGTCATCATCCTCTAAATCTTCTTCATTGTCCAAAGTGCTTTCAAAAATACTTTTATCTGCCGATATCGAGCCGGAACTCAATGCTATTTCCTCCGAAACTTCATCCTTGTATGCATCCGCCAGATATTTTACGACTTTTTTAACTTCTGTTTCTGAAATAAATGCGCTCTGCAGACGTTCCGGTTGGGCTTCGCCGGAGGAATAAAGCATATCGCCGGCGCCCAAAAGTTTTTCCGCTCCGCCGGCGTCCAGGATGGTGCGCGAGTCCACTTGAGAAGACACTTTCAAGGCAACGCGGGCTGGAATATTCGCCTTAATCAGTCCGGTAATGATATTTACTTCGGGCCGCTGGGTAGAAAGGATAAGATGAATGCCTACTGCCCTGGACATTTGCGCCAATCGAACAATGGCTGCTTCCAACTCTCTGGGGTAGGTAGACATTATATCTGCTAGTTCGTCTATAATAATGACAATATAGGGCAGACGATCCGGTGTACCCCCTCCGCTTTCAGCACCTCCCCCTACGTAGGGGGAGGAAGGGTGGGGGTATTTTCCCCATACATTGCTGTGATAAGACTCTATATCTCGCACCGATTCCGTTTCCAATATGTCGTACCGACGATCCATTTCTTTCGCCGCCCATTTTAGGGCTAAAATTGTCTTTTTGGCTTCGGTAATAACGGGAGTGAGCAAGTGCGGGATGTTATTGTAAAGAGTTAGTTCCACTCTTTTTGGATCTATGAGTATAAGTTTTAAATCATCCGGCCCATTTCTGTATAGAAGGGAAGTAATCATGGAGTGAATGGTGACCGATTTTCCAGAACCAGTTGTGCCAGCGACCAGGATATGCGGCATTTTTGCCAAATTGCCGAAAATGGCCTTGCCAGAAATATTTCGTCCAAGGGCGGTGGTCAGGGGTTTGGAAGAATTTACGAATTTATCATCCGAAAGGAGTGTTGCCAGTCCAACGATTGATTTTGATTTGTTTGGAATTTCAATGCCGACCAGGGACTTGCCCGGGATCGGCGCTTCTATTCTGATTGGATGGGCGGCGAGGGATAGCGCAAGATCGTTTTGTAAACCAACAATGCGGGAAAGCTTGACTCCCTCCGCCGGTTTTAATGCGTAGCGAGTGACGGTTGGTCCGATAGTTATTTCGTCCATTTCCACTTCAATGCCAAAATTGGCTAAAGTGCGTTTGATGATGTTCGCGTTAGCTTTTATGTCGCCGGTGTTCGGCTTTCCCTGATCTTCTTCCAACAGTGACAAAGGGGGAGGGACATAGTTAGTACCTAGCTTATAGTTTCTAGCTTTTAGTTTTTTGAATTCTATTTCTTCTTCCTCTTCGTTTTCTTTCTTTTTGCCGACACCCAGGGCATTTTTTATTTTTTCTCCAACTTCCATTTTTTCTTCTTCTTCCGGCATAGATTTTTCAACTTCTTTTATCTCACTTTCATTTAGCACGGAAACAGGCGTTTCTTTTTTTTGTCTGATAAAATTCCAAATTCTCGTAAAAAGTGACGCCAGTTCCAACTTAGTGTCGAATATTACTAGAATGGAAATTATCAAAATTGCGCCAAGAAAAATTATGCTCGCATACACATCAAAAAGAGAAACAAAAGGTTTCGCTAAAAATCTTCCTAGCAATCCTCCGGCAAATTTACCTCCTGAGATATCTATAAGACTAAGTCCGGAGAGCAGAAACATTGCTCCGCTCAAAGTGCTTCTCCATCCGATGTCTGGAGTTTGTGACTTGACGAACGAAGATCCAAGCAAAATAAGCAGGGCCGGCAGAAGAATATATCCATAACCCAAGAGGTAAAAAAGTTTTTCGTAAATAAATTTGCCCGCGACCCCTGTCATATCAAAAGCGGACATCAGAAAAAATAAGGCGAAGACGAAAAAAACTATCGCCATAATTCCATGCTTTGTATTACTCTTCAGTCCAAAAGTTTCCTTCCCATTTTCTTTAGCATCTTTCTTTTTTGCCATGCAAGTATTTTAACATACATTTGAACAATTTCTAATTTTCAATTTTGCAATTTTCAACCAAGATCCAATGAATTAATTTTCAAACATTGAGGCATTGAAAATTCAATGAAAATTGAGAATTGTAAATTAAAAATTCAGTCAGAAAAGCATACTTGCTTTTCTGACTGTCCTATATATAATGGACAAATGTTATCAGATCAAAAAAATCTAAAAGACCCCGAAGGAAAGCTGTTCGCTTCCTACGGGACAGGCTTCAAAAATATGTCCATTACATTGTCCTATAGCAAGACAAATAAGCTTGTTACTGCTCTTTTCATGGTAACGGACATAATAGACAAAGAAGAACCACTGAGAAGTAAATTAAGGACATTAGGCACAGAAATTATATCGGACATGCATTCAATACCTCAAAATGCCTACAATAAAATATCTGAGATTGTGTCCTTTTTAGAAATTGCTTCTGCCGTTAATATCATTTCAGAAATGAATTGCAATATTCTTAGAAAAGAATTTACCGAATTAGCTCTATCTCTAAAAGATTCTGAGAACAAAATTAATAGTTTTAATAGACAAATAAGTTTGTCCGAATTTTTAGCAGAAAAATTGCCGTCCCCAAAATATCTTCTAAAGGACAAGAAACAATCAATTGGACATAAATATTCAGCGCGAATCGGTGTCCAAAAGGGAAGTACTTTAATGAAAGCTTTGTCCGATAAAAATCTCCTTCGCTCGTTAAATGAACCTATCTTGTCCGATAGCGAGACAAGGCCTAGTGCACTAGGTCTTGACTCGATATCTGCAAAGAGCAAAACTTTTTTTGATATATTGAAGAAAGAAAGACGAAATAATATAGTAGATATCATAAAAAATAATGGTGGAAGCGCATCTATAAAGGACGTGAAAATAAAAATAAATACTGGTGTTGAGGAGCTATTTGCTTGTAGTGAAAAAACTTTGCAAAGAGAACTGATGTCCATGACAAGAGATGGTGTCCTTTATAAAACTGGGGAAAAACGCTGGAGCCGATATTTCTTGAAATAGGCACTAGGCAACTAGGCTCTAGGCACTAGCCAAAATCATGATTCAAAAAGCTAAAGCCTAGCGCCTAAGGCCTAAAGCCTATTTCCTTGCATTTTACCCAAAAACATGTAAATATGGGGGTTATGGATATTGGCTTATTTAGGAGCCTGCCCCGTACCGAGTTTACTCTGGTTCGGGGTTATCCACAGTATATATTGCTCTATCTTTGAGCTATGTATTATAATGTCCTTGTGTTTACAGACTGCACATTTCGTTTTGTGCGTATTCTGTAATCACAAAATTTGTATATTTATTTTTACTTTGTTTTCGTTTGCGATTAGATCGGAAGAGCACACGTCTGAACTCCA